>NZ_JBKGHJ010000049.1:0-27078 GCF_046520365.1 Corallococcus sp. 4LFB | reverse complement strand
CGCTCCGCGTCCGCGAGCCGTGGCTCGGGGAGCACCGTGACGGCGAGGCCCGCGCGGACGATGGCCAGCACGGTGGCCACCGCGTTCGATTCGAGCGCGATGCGGGGCGCGAACCGCATGGCCGCGAAGTGCGCGTCCACCCGGGCGCGCACCCGCAGGCCGCGTGACAGCAGCGCGAAGGGCTCCTCCGCGAGCACCTTCATCCCCACGGACTCCGCGCCCGCCAGCGCATGTCCCCGCGCGACGACGAGCGCGAGCCGGCTGTCGAAGACGGGCTCCGCATCCAGGTCCGCCAGGCGCGCGGGGGCATAGCCCAGTCCCACGTCCAGCCTGCCCGCCGCCAGCTGCCGCTCCAGCTTCCGGACGACGGCCTCCTGCGCGCTCAGCGCCAGCCCGGGGTGTCTGCGGAGCACCGCCGCCAGCGCCGGCACCACGAGGCCGCGCATGCTCGGGGGATAACCCACGCGCAGCGCCCCCGTGGCCAGCCCCCGCAGCGCGCCCACCGCGGACAGGCCCGCGTTCACGTCCTCCAGCGCGCGCGAGGCATAGGTGCGGAACAGCTCCCCGGCCTGCGTCAGCCGCACCCCGCTCCGAGCCCTCTCGAAGAGCGGCGTGCCGACCTCTTCCTCCAACTGGTGGATCTGGTGCGACAGCGTGGGCTGGGAGACGTGCAGCCGCCGCGCGGCGCGCCCGAAGTGCAGCGTGTCCGCGACGGCGGAGAAGTAGCGGAGGTGTCGGAGCTCCATGGCGCCATCATAGACGGCATCTATCGACCCGATGAAAACAGACGAATGTACGAATCGACGCCCGCGGGTACATCTTCCTCGCCACGAAGGAGAGGCACCCCATGAAGGCATCGGATCTGTTCGTGAAGGCGCTCGAAGCCGAGGGCGTCCGCTGTGTCTACGGACTTCCCGGAGAGGAGAACCTGGACCTGCTCGAGTCCATGCGCGCCGCGGGAATGCGCCTGGTCGTCACGCGCCACGAGCAGGCGGCCGGGTTCATGGCCGCCACGCAAGGCCGGCTCACCGGACGCGCGGGCGTGTGTCTGGCGACGCTGGGGCCGGGCGCCACCAACCTCGTCACGGCCGCCGCGTACGCGCAGCTCGGCGCCATGCCCATGGTGATGCTCACCGGGCAGAAGCCCATCAAGGCGGGCAAGCAGGGGCACTTCCAGATCGTCGACGTCGTCGGGATGATGCGGCCGCTCACCAAGTCCACCCGCACGCTCGTCTCCGCGGAGCACGTCCCTTCCGCGGTCCGCGAGGCCTTCCGCCGCGCGGAGGAGGAGCGCCCCGGCGCCACCCACCTGGAGCTGCCCGAGGACGTGGCGCGCGAGTCCACCGACGCCGTGCCCCTGTCGCCGGGCGTCCCGCGAAGGCCCGTGGCGGACGAGGGCGCCATCGCGCAGGCGGTGGAGGCGCTCGCGTCGGCCCGCCGTCCGCTGCTGATGATTGGCGCGGGGGCCAACCGCAAGCTGACGTCCGAAATGCTCCGCGCGTTCGTGGACCGCGTGGGCCTGCCCTTCTTCAGCACGCAGATGGGCAAGGGCGTGGTGGATGAGACGCACCCGCTGTGGATGGGCACCGCGGCGCTGTCCGACGGCGACTTCGTCCACCGCGCCATCGAGGCGTCGGACTGCATCCTCAACGTGGGCCATGACGTCATCGAGAAGCCCCCGTTCGTCATGCGCGACGGCCGCCGCACGGTCATCCACCTGGACTTCTCCTCCGCGGAGGTCGACCCCGTGTACTTCCCGCAGGTGCAGGTGACGGGAGACCTGGCCAACGCCGTGTGGCGCATCGCGGAGGGCGTGGGCCCGCGCTCGCACTGGGACTTCACGCCCTTCGAGCGTTCGCGGGCGGGGCTCGACGCGCAGTTCGTGAGCGGCGCCGGTGACGACCGCTTCCCCATCTACCCCGCGCGCTCGTCGCGGAGGTGCGCCGCGCCATGCCGGATGACGGCGTCGTGTGCCTGGACAACGGCATGTACAAGCTGTGGTTCGCCCGCTACTACCGCTGCCGCCGGCCCAACACGCTCCTGCTCGACAACGCGCTCGCGACGATGGGCGCGGGCCTGCCGTCCGCCATCGCCGCGAAGCTCGTCCATCCCCGGCGCAAGGTGGTGGCCGTCTGCGGTGACGGCGGGTTCATGATGAACTCTCAGGAGCTGGAGACGGCGGTGCGGCTGAAGCTCGACCTGACCGTGGTCGTGGTGCGCGACGACGGCTACGGGATGATCCGCTGGAAGCAGGAGGAGCTGGGCCTGCCCGACTTCGGGATGACGTTGGGCAACCCGGACTTCGTCCGCTACGCGGAGGCCTACGGCGCGCGGGGACACCGCCCGGCGAGCGCCACCGAGTTCGGCGCCACGCTCACCCGCTGCCTGGAGTCGGGCGGAGTGCACGTCATCGACCTGCCCATCGACTACACGGACACCGCGCAGGCGCTCGGTGCCGGCGCACTGGTGGAGTCGTGAGCCATGGACACCCACGCGAAGGAGAGGCACCCCATGCTGGCTGAGCGCTACCCGTACTATCTGGCCAACCGCCCGAGGCAGCCCAACGCGGAGCTGGCCGTCACCGACAAGTACTCGGGAGAGGTCGTCACGCGCGTGGCCGTCGCGGACGCGGCCGCCGTGGAGGAGGCCATCGCCGCGGCGGTGCGCGCCGCTGGGCCCATGCGCAAGCTGGCGCCCTACGCGCGGCAGCAGGTGCTGGAGCACTGCGTGCGCCGCTTCCAGGAGCGGGCGGAGGAGTTCGCGCTCGCGCTCTGCATCGAGGCGGGCAAGCCGCTGCTCGACGCGCGGGCGGAGGTCGTCCGGCTCATCGAGACCTTCAAGGCGGCGGCGGAGGAGGCGGTGCGCGGCGGTGGCGAGGTCCTCAACCTGGAGGTGTCACAGCGCACGGCGGGCTACCGGGGCTTCACGCAGCGCGTGCCAGTGGGGCCGTGCTCGTTCATCACGCCGTTCAACTTCCCGCTCAACCTGGTGGCGCACAAGGTGGCGCCCGCCATCGCCGCGGGCTGCCCCTTCGTGCTCAAGCCGTCGGACCGCACGCCGGTGAGCGCGCTGCTCATGGCGGAGGTGCTCGCGGAGACGGCGCTGCCGGAAGGCGCCTTCTCGGTGCTGCCCACGCGCCTGGAGGACGTGGGCCCCTTCATCGAGGACGACCGGCTGAAGCTGTTGTCGTTCACCGGCTCGGAGAAGGTGGGCTGGGACTTGAAGGCCCGCGCCGGCCGCAAGAAGGTGGTGCTGGAGCTGGGCGGCAACGCGGCCTGCGTGGTGGACGCGGACCAGGCAGCGCGCCTGGACTTCGTCGCGGAGCGCATCGCCCAGGGCGCCTTCTTCCAGGCGGGGCAGAGCTGCATCTCGGTGCAGCGCGTGCTCGCGCACGAGTCGCTGTACGACGCCCTGCGGGAGCGGCTCGTGGCGAGGGCCAGCGCCCTGCGTGCGGGCAACCCCCGGGACGCGTCCACCACGCTCGGGCCGCTGATTGACGAGCCCGCGGCGCGGCGGCTGGAGGGATGGATTCAAGAGGCCGTGGCGCGCGGAGCCCGGGTGCTGACCGGAGGAGGGCGGCGCGGCGCGCTGCTGGAGGCCACGGTGCTGGAGGGCGTCCCGGAGGACGCGGCGCTGTGCGCGGAGGAGGCCTTCGGCCCCGTGCTGCTGCTCCAGCCGTTCCGCGACTTCGACCAGGCGCTGCGCCGGGTGAACGCCAGCCGGTACGGCCTCCAGGCGGGCCTCTTCACGCAGGACCTGTCACGCGCGATGCAGGCCTGGGACGAGCTGGAGGTGGGCGGGGTCGTCGTCGGTGACGTGCCCAGCTTCCGGGTGGACACCATGCCCTACGGCGGCGTGAAGGGCTCCGGGCTGGGCCGCGAGGGCGTAAGGTACGCCATCGAGGACATGACGGAACTCCGGTTGCTCGTGCTTCGCCAGAGTCATGTTCCCTCTCCCTCTTGAAGCCGCGAAGGAGGCCCTGATGCCCGTGAAGCCCTTGCCCCAATCCTCCAGCCTCACGAACCCGTCGGCGCCGACGGCGACCTTCCTCAAGGGCATGTCAGGGAACGCGAAGGCCACCAAGCCGCTGACCGAAAGCTCCTACAAGATCCTCAAGGACCGGCTCGACAAACAGGCTCAGCAGATCAAGCAGAACAGCCCCCTCCCGAACGGCGTGCCCAAGCTCGGGTTCCTCCTGGAGCGCGCGAGGATTCCCAGGGCCATCGGCTTGAAGATGGCGGACCTCACCGAGTCCTACAGCCAGCAGCTGTGGGCCCTGTTCGAGGCCGCGCAATCCATCGAAAAGGAAGAGGAGGAGCCCTATGGCCCGGAGCTCGAGGGCGTGCTCGAGAAGAGCCGGCAGACGGCGGAGCGCTTCCAGCAGGCCATGGATGAAATCGAGCGCTGCTACGCCGTTCTCCGCGACGAAAGCCTGCAGGTCGTCCACGCCGCTGCGAATGCCATCATCGGGATGAACACCGACATCCCCACCAAGCTCCAGCTCCTGGAGGTCCTCTTCAAGAAATACAATGTCGACTACCGGCGCCTGCTCGACATCAACACCGGGGCCGTCAGCAACTTCGACAGCCTCGCACCCAGGCAGGTCCTGCTCCCGCTCTTGAAGGGGAAGAATGTCTACAGGAACAAGCAGAAGACGCTCGATTACCTCATGAGCTTCACCACCAAGACGAACAACTCCAAGCAGCTCATGACCCGGAAGGTGACGGACGACGACACGACGATCCAGATGCTGTATCAGGTCCAGCCGAAGTTCGAGACCAGCGTCTTCAGCGACCACGCGGGCTTCGTCGCCAGCTTCTCCACCAACGGCTGTCCGCCCTTGTTTGTCTATTATCATTCCCTGGAGCACGGGAATCAGCACACCACCACCCGGACCGCCTGGAATTACGGCTCCCAGCCGGGCTTTCACCTGCCCGTCTTCGGAACCGGGGGCACGAGCCCGGACAAGTCCACCCTGGCCATCCACGACCACCGCGCGGCCTATCTGAAGAACCTGCCGGGAGAGCTCAACGCGCTGATGACGCTCGCCAGCGCGCAGCAGGGCAACGTCCTGGTGGTCGTCGGAGAGTGCACGCTCGCGATCCACGAGGGCATCCTCGACCTGGTCCTCCAGGTCGCGCAGGATCCGACGGACTGGACGCAGATCCGCCGCATCTCCGAAAGCTCCGTCAACGTCCACGGAGCCAAGACGCAGGCGCTGAACTACGACCTGAAGGTCGTCAATGCGGGCAAGCCGAAGTCCGACGGGACCGACGACTCGGGCCTGGGCGTCCATGCCTTGATGGGGTACCTGTTCCTCAACACCCAGAACCCCAACCCTGGCGTCAGCCTGGAAGCGAGCCTGCTGAGCGTGGGCAAGGACACCCGGCAGAACCTCCTCACCGTGAAGTATGGCCCTCACGACGAGCTGCATGCCTTCACCCACCTGCTCAACAAGAAGGAAAACCTCCTGGCCACGGAGCTGAAGAACTGTGACTACGTGAGCGTGGGCGGGGACCTGAACAACATCACCCAGGGAAAGGAACTCGTCGAAACCCGGGACCGGAATGGCACCCAGTTGAGCATAGGAAGCAATTCGGGCGCGGATGTCATGTACGACAAGATCGTCATCCTGTAGGCCGGACCGCACACCTCCGCGTCCCCTCGGCAATCCCATACGCGGTCCCAGTGGCCCAGGACAGTCAGACGAACCTGCGCGGCGAGCTGACCCGCCGCGGCTTGAAGTACCAGTCCGCCTGGATCATCAATGCCATCCGGGTGACGCAGCGCCCGGCTCGCTGAGCACCTGTTGGAACGATGCGCGCGGGCCTGAACGGGCCCGCGCGCACGCGGTCTCCAGGCTCGCATCGACGCGCCGGACGTGAGGGACTGGACGGATGATTGAGCCTCGCGGCCCGTTTGCCGTGCGCGCGCACCGTCTCCAGGTTCCGGGCCATGGTGGACCTGTACGCGGTGCTTGGCGTGGAGACGAGCGCGGAGGCACGCGACATCCGGCGCGCCTACCTGCGACGGGTGCGGCAGTTCCACCCGGACCGGGACCCCCGGCCTGAATCCACGGAGCACTTCCTGCGCATCCAGGCCGCCTACGACGAGCTGGGCGACGCGGCGAAGCGCCAGCGCTACGACGCCAATCACCGTGACGATGCCCGGAGCGCTCCCACCGCGCCCGCGGCGGGCCCCTTCCACACGGCGACGACCCCAGCCCCGGAGCCAAGGTCGACGCTGAACATCCCCAGGGGGCGCATGAGCGTGAAGGTGCGGATGCATTGAGGCAGGCGGGCGCGCCGGTGGGTTGCGTGTATTGGGATGCCCCGGCTTTGAGCCTGCAGCCCCGTGCTCTTCAACCGCGGACGCGCGTTCTCGCCGGGGAAGAACCCGGACGCGTAGCCGTTCGCGTCCGTGCGGAAGGACGTGTCCAGGTCGCCGCTGGCCTGGCGCCGGAAGCGCGCCTGCCTTGCGTAGCCGTCCGCGAAGCCTTCCGGAGCGGCCTCTACTCCGGACGCCCCTCACGCATAGTCCTGCCGCAGTTGTTGTTTCAGTGTGTCATCCAGGTTGTGCTGGGCCGATAGGAGCTCCCAGTAGTCCGGCCCGCCCACGGTGGGGGCATCGAGCGTGATGCGTCCGGCGACGCGGTGGACGTCGGTGACGAACGCGGCGGCTTCGGGCCCGGTGGCGAAGACGTCCTGCGGCTCATTGTCGAGCACGAGCGTGAAGGGCGCGGGGCCCACGCCTTCGCGCTCCGCGAGCTCCATCCGTCGCTGGAAGTCCGGCAGGTCCGCCATGGCCTCCTCGAGGAGGGACCGTGCCGCTTCGAAGCCCAGGTCGTTGAGGGGGGAGTCCTCCGCCCACAGGTAGAAGGCCTTCTCGGCGCCGTCGACGGTCCAGGTCTCGGAGGGATGGGCCGGGTCGAAGGCGAGCGGCTCCATCAGCGCGCGGTCTCCGAAGCGGGCAACGCCATCCACGGTGACGAGGCGCACCTGCTTCTCCGTGGCGGAGATCAACGTGTCGTAGGGGTCGCCGCCGGTGCCCGCGATGACCAGCAGGTCCGCGAGGGCGTTGGCGCGCAGGGTGCCCACCTGGGTCTGCCAGCCCGCGACCCGGGCGGCGTCCGCCGTCACCGAGCGCACCAGGGTCCGTGACGACAGGGACGCGCCCTGTCGCGCCGCTTCGTGGCGGGCGACCTTCAGCTCCTGGAGGAGGTTCTTGCTGCCGGTGGGGGACCAATCACAGCCGAGCGAGAACGTCACGCCCGCGCCGAGCAGGTCCGACACCTGCAAGGTCTGCCCATACAGCAAGAGGTTGCTGAAGGGGGACCACACGACCTTGGCGCCACTTCCGGCCATCCGGTCCAGCTCCGGGCGCTGCAATCCCAGACTGTGGATTCCGACGAGTGACGGCTGGATGAGGTCATGGCCCGCCAGGTCCAGGTAGCGGCGGTGGGCGTAGTCATCGACGCCTTCGCCCAGGTGGTAGAAGTACGCGGCGTGGGAGTCCAGGGCATGGCGGAAGGACTCGATGTCCGCGGCGTCGTCATGCAGGTCCATCACGCGGGTGCTGCCCGCGGGCAGGTGGTCGTCGCGGGGCTCCTCGACGTTGCGCATGGCGCCCCGGAAGAGGGCCTCTCCGCCGGACACCCGGGTCCGGATCCCCTGGCCGGTGGTGGTCCCGGCCAGCAGCGCCTTGGCTTCGATGTACCGGACGATGGCGCGGGCCGTAGGGGCATGTCCGCCGAGCACGCGGACCGGCAGGGAGATGAGCGGGGCGTAGTCCGCGTGGCGCGGCCACTGGGTGCGATTGAGGTATCGCTTCGGCACCCGCCACAGCGTCAGCACGTCGTAGACGAAGTGGTTGTGCAGGTCGATGAGCCCTGGATACAGCGTCCCCTGGGTGTCGATGAGGGGCGCGTCCCGGAAGGCCTCGGGGAGGGGGCCGCCCGACGGCTCGACCGCGACGATGCGGCTGCCGCGCACGAGGACGCGCCCCCGCTCCAGCACCTCGTCCCGGGAGTTGAGGGTGACCACCCGGCCTTCCAGCACGTAGCGGGGGACCGCGTCGGCGGGCTTGGGGATGGATGCTCCGGTGCTCATGGCGCGCCTCCCGTGGCGACAGGCCTCCCTCGGTCCACGTCAGGCTTCCGCCCACCGTGGCGCGGCTTGCCTGCCCGGGGTGCGTCGCGCGAGGCCGGGAGGCGGCACCCACGAACCCTGGGCCTTGAAGATAGGGATGGAGCGGGGAGGGTGGGGGAAGGGACGGGCCGAGGGCGTCGCCCCGTGCCCGCTTCGATGTTCAAGCATCGACGCAGGTCCACGTGTGCCGTCCATCGCCGCCCCCATCGCGCTGGCGAGCAGGCTGAGCGAAAATCTGTCCATGCCGATCCTCCCGAAAGAGCGAGACCCCAGGCTGATCACGATTCGTCGTGGCGGGAGCCTGACCGACGAGGACCACCACCTGCTCGCGGAGTGGGCCGCCCTCTGCGCGGAGCACGTCCTGCCGTTCTTCGAGAACGCATGCCCCAAGGACACTCGCCCCCGTGACGCCATCGCCGTGGGACGGGCGTGGATCCGGGGCGAGGTGCCGATGCGCGACGCCCACAAAACCGCGTTCGTGGCCAACGCCGCGGGGCGTGGGTTGCCGGACCCGGCGAAATTCGCCGCGCTCGCGGCAGGCCAGGCGGTGGCCGTCGCCCATGTCGCCGCGCACTACCTGGGAGCGGCGGCGTACGCCCTCCGGGCCGCCGCCGCGTCGGTCGCCGAGGGTGACGCGGAAGGGGCCCGTCTGAAGGAACTCGGATGGCAGCGGAAGCGGATCCCCGCCTCTCTCAGTGAGCTCGTCCTCGAAGACCAGCGGGCGCGGAATGACATCTGCTGGGGCGTCTTCACCGGGTGACGCCTTAGGGGGGCGCGACCGGCCCGGCCGGTGCTCAAGCGCTCCGCGACGCGATGAGCGCGAGGTTGCGTGGAGACAGGCGCGGATCGAAGAGCTGGAGGAGCTCGACCTGGAAGCCCAGCTCCTCCAGGAGGAGCGCGCGGTCGAGCAGGAGCACGACCTCCAGCGCCCTCGCGAAGCGATCCCTCAGCAGATGGCAGAGCAAGAGGTCGCGTGTCTCGGCGCGAACGGACACCTCGAAGGCCTCCAGCGCTGCGTCCGTCATGTTGGGTTCAAAGCCCAGGCGCTCCAGGCGGTCGCGCGCGTAGACGGCGAAGGGTCCGTCATAGAGCGCCCGGGGCGCGTCCCCGGCCCTCACGAAGCCGCGCTCGGGAAAGCACTGCCTCGTCAGGAGATCGAACGCGAAGCGCCACGCATACACCCGCTTCATCCGCGCGAACTCCTCCTCGGACTTGTGATGCCGTCCCCGCGTCGTCAGCGCCAGGGCATGCGGGGTGAAGGGCAGCGGATGCGCGCCCCCGAAGCGGGAGACGGGGTAGTCCCGCGGGGCCTCCAGCTTGTCGTAGCAGCAGCCGATGTTCAGGACGAAGCCCGCCTCCTGGCTCTTGCGCAGCTGCGTGAGGGCGAGCGGCCCGCAGGTGTGCAGCCCGATGGAGGCCCGGTCCCGGCCGGAGAAGAGCGGATCAATCCCCGGTTGGAGCCCGTCCTCGACGGAGGCGTGGATGAAACGCAGGGTGTCCCCGCCCGGAGCGTGGGTCCTGGTCAGCCACCGCCGGCCCTTGTCCTGAAGCGCGGCGTCCCGGTCGATGCAGTGGAAGGTCCACCCGAACGTCCGCGCACAGAGGCGGGCGAGGTGTCCCATGCCGCCGCCGATATCGACCGCCTGGCGGATGGAGCGCGTTCTGGGCGCGAGCAGCGCGAGCACGCGTTCGAGCTCATGGGTCTTCTTGGCGCTGAGGCCCTGCGTCTGCGCGACCGTCAGCGCGTGAAGGCCCTCGTGCCAGGGCAGCGCCGTCAGCTCCTGGAGCGCGCCCAGGAGGGCGCCCAGGGACGGAGGCGGGACGCCCACGAGCACCCCCTGGTCCAACTGGCGCTCGCCCGCTTCATCGAGCGTTCGGGCATAGGCCAGCCAGTCCTCCGGATACGCGGCGCCAGACCCCGGCCAGCCCTGGAGGATGGAGCGCGACCAGAGCGGGGACCAGGGCCGGAGCTGGTGCGTGAGCGCCTCGAGTCGCGACTGGAAGTCCATGCCGGCGCATCCTATGCGCCGCCAGGATGAGCGGCCCCTCCGGTCCCAGGTCGGGCACGGAGGCGTTGCCGCAGCTTCTGGAGGACGGTGTCGCTCTTGCAGTACTCAAAGATGTGCAAGACCAGCAATGGGAAGGCTTTGCTGCCCCGGATGTCGGGTCGCAGGGCGGCCCGGCTCGCTTCCACCAGATTGGGAATGTCGAGGAACCCCGGACTTCAAAGGAGTTTGTCATGACGTTGCCTGCCCGTCGGACTACTCCTGGACGGCCGCGGACGCGGGCCTCCGCAGCGAGACGCGTTGCTCCAAGGCGTCGAGCACGGCCTGCATGGCGTCCTTGAACGCCGTGTACCTGGAGGCTTCGAAGCGTCCCTGCGCCCGTCGGATACGGAAGTCTCGCGTGAGCACGCCATCCGCCAGCCGGGACGCCAGCTTCCACTCCGCATGGTCCGTGGTGCCGGAGCGCTCTTCCAGGTCCTGCGCCGTGACGGCCTGACCCGAGGGCACCTCGAAATGGGTCACGCTCTCGATGACGAGGGGCGTCCTCATTTCAAAGGGAGAGTCGCGCCGCTCCGTCTCCCGGATGCTCAGGAAGTTGTGCTCCCAGGGCGAGGGCAGTTGCCCCACGATACCGCCGCCCGCGGAGGCGAAGCGGCCGCGCACGACGTATTCGATGCTCAAGGTCAGCGGACGCTCGGGCTCCTCCAGGTCGGGGGCCTCCAGGGCGGTGACGCTCACGCCGGCCCGGGAGCCTCCCAGCATGGTGGCCATCTGCTCCGCGCGCTCGGAGGGCTCTTCGCTGGAGAGGTAGTAGCGCACGGCGGAGGCGTGGTCTCCCGTCAGCGTCACCTGCTCCTTCACGTGCAGCGTCGTCCCCTGGAGGCGGACGTGGCGTTCGGCGCGCACGTGGCTCAGGGCGGACTGGGGAATGCGCATGAGCCGGGACTTCGTGCCATCCAGCACCAACGCTTCCCGGCCGCCCAACCCAATCTCCCCGCTGCTCATGGGCGCGATGAACTTGTTCGTCGCATCCACGAAGGTGCCCCCGCCCACCGTCGGCAGGTAGACGACCATGTGGTCGAACTGGTCCAACGAGGGGGGGTCCGCGACGACGGGGCCGCCCGTCCGCACGAGCGCCAGCCGCGAGGCAATCCCGGCGGCGCCGAGCAGTTGGTGCAGCAGGAGCGAGTGGTCCTTGCAGTCGCCGGTGCGGTTGCCGAGGATTTCGTCCACGGCGTGCGGGATGCGGGCCCGGGCGCCGAAGAGGATGCCCCGGTACGTCAGGCTCTTCTGGACCCACCGCGCCAGCGCGGCGGCACGCGTCGCCTCATCCCTGGACGTCCCCCCCTCCTTGGCGGCCAGCGCCTTCACGGTGGACGCGGGCGCGAGCTGCGCGGCGATGGACTTCAGGTAGTCGGTCCCCTCGGCCTCCCACGTCCTGCCGACGGGGGCCAGCCACGCCATGGGCAGGTACTCCTGGTAGTCGGGCTGCATGCCCTCCTCGCGGTAGAGGGCGGGCTGCTCGACGACAAAGGTCCATGCATCGGGCGCCTGGAGGGGCTTGAGGCCGGGCGAGGCTCGCCACTGCATCGCGTCCACGTCGCCGCGGACGTAGAGCACGGCGCGTGACGTGGGGATGCCGGCGGACAAGTTATGTTCGAGGAAGCGCATGGCCTGCGGCGGCGTGATGTCGCGCCGGGTGACCACCACGTCGACGGTGTGCCCGGGCTTCAGGCCCGGCACGGGCACCACCAGGGTGCGGCGCTGGGTGCCCTGCTGCGCGGAGGCCTGGTCGGAGACGTAGCAGTCCTCCACCTTGCCCCTGGCCACCACGCGGCCCCGCTCATCCCGGACTTCCACCCGGTTGACGAAGATCTCCTCGGACAGCGGGTTGAGCTCGAACTCGAAGGTGTTGAAGCGCTCCACGCCCGCCGCGTTGTGCACCTGGACCCGGCGCAGGTCGGTGGTGCGCAGCTCCTTTCCCTTCACGAAGGAGATGGCGGTGGCCCGCAGGAGGTACTGGCCATTGTGGCCCGGCGCCTTGGCGGGCTTGTCACTCCGGGCCAGCAGCTCCGCTGGCAGCGCGACCTCCTCGATGGGCGTCTTGAGCACCGAGTTCACCCCCTGGCCCAGCGTGCCGGACACATGCTCCAGGAACTGGCGCGTGTCCGCGGAAGTGGGCTCCAGCTCGAGCGCCTTCTCCAGGGAGGACTTGGCCTCCGCATAGCGCTTGAGCGCGTACTCGGCGCGGGCCCGGACCTGGTAGCTCCTGGAGGACTGCGCCGACTTGCTCACCATCTGCTCGGCGACCTCCAGGGCGAGCTTGGGCTTCCTGGCCTCCAACCACGTGTCCACCAGGGCTTCGGAAACCTCCAGCGTGTAGCCCTCGCGCTTCTGCCGCTGACTCAGGAGGGCGGCGGCCTGCGCGGGGGCGCCCTTGCGCCGCAGGATGTCCGCGTGCATGAGCGTGGCGCCCGTCGAGTCAGCTCGCTTCCGGTATTGCTGGACGACCTGGAGCGCCTGCGCGACGCGGCCCTTCTCCTCGAGCAGCGAGAGATACCGACGCAGGTGGGGCTCGTTGGTGAGGCGGGAGGGAAAAACCGAGGCGTAGGCCTGGAACCCCTCGGCCTCGCGGCCGCTGCGCACGAGAAGGTATGCCCGCCAGGACTCCAGCCGCAGCTCCCCCCGGAACCGTTTCGCCTGGGCGTTGATGAGCGCGAGCCCCTCCTCGTACCGCCCTGCGGCGCTGTACGCGGCCGCGGCGTTGACGAGCAGCATCGGCTCTCCGGGCTCCAGCTCGAAGGCGCGCTTGAACCAGGGCAGGGCCGAGGCGAAGTCCTCCCGGTCGGAGTAGTACCGCGCGATGCTGTCGAAGACCTTCGCGTGAGAGGTCGCGGAGGCCTTGCCCACCGCCGCGGAGCGGGGCGCCGTCGAAGGGGCGCTGAGCTTGACGGCATCCAGCGCCGAGCGGACCCGGGTGCCCAGGGTGGGCTGGTTCTTGGCCCACCATCCGGCGAGCAGGTACGCCATGTCCCCATCCCGGAACACGCGCAGCTCGTACTCGTCGACGGCTCCCTCTTCGTTCTGGGACTCGTAGGTGAAGGCCCGGCCGGAGAGCTTGTCCGAGGTGATCTCGCGGGCATTGCGGACCGTGGCTTCGCGGGAGTCGACGGCGAGGACGTTCAGCAGGCCGTGGGCCAGGGCGTCCGGAGAGGGCTCCTCCCCGAAGAGCCAGATGGGGACGACGAGCATGCTGGTGTTGTCACCGACCGCGCCGAAGTCCGCTTCGGGAAACTCCGTCGCGAGGTTGTTGGGCCGTTCCCAGAGCCGCCCGTCCAGTTCGACGGAGTAGCCATACTCCGTGGACTGTCCCGTCAGGGGGCTCGCGGCCGCGGCGGCGGGGGCGGCCTTGCGCTGGGGATCCACCATGGAGAAGCGCGAGAACAGGCGGTCCGCCTCCTCGAAGAGCTCCTTCTCGTCATGGGTGCTTCCCCACGCCATGAGTTGATAGGCGTATCCTTCGTGCGAGTAGACCCACTGCACGTACGTCAGCGGCAGCTGCTTGTGATGGGCGCGGGTGCGCATGCGGATGCCCTTGAGCGCACCGACGGCATGGGGTTCGCGCGACAGTTTTTCGACCGCGCCCAGGCCGCTCTCGAGGTTGGCGGCCACCATGTCAGCGATCAGCTCGGTGCTGTCCTCTCCGCCAGGGGCTTCTCCGTCCGAGGACTTCTCCGGGATGATGATGAAGAACATCTGGGCCTTGCCACCGCGCGCCATGGCGAACTTCGCGAGCTTGTTGAGCCGTGGGGCGTTCATCGTGATCCAGGGCCTGCCTGGATGCTGGAAGGCGAAGTTGAACTCCTCGTCGCGGATGCCTTCGTCGGGCTTCTCCGCCCGGAAATCCGCGGGGATTTCATCCCGCCGTGAGAGGGCGCTGAAGAAGCCGAATCCCATGCCGCCGAGGATGAGGACCGAGAGCGCGACGGCCCACCACGCGTGCGTGCGTCCCTTCAGCCGCCGCTCCTTGTCGGAGCGGAGCTCCACCAGGCTGGTGACGGCGAGGAACAGTCCCAGCAGCATGAGGATGAACGTGACCAGGGGCACCAGGACGGCCCGGAAGGGGAAGTCGAGTACGGGCGTGATCAAGCTTGAGACGAGCATGACCAGCGCGGCGATCTCCACGACCACCAGCGAAGAGATCGCCTTGCGGTTCACGGAGGCTTCTCGAAGGGCCTCGCGGTGTTTGAAGAGGCCGAAGAGAAGGAGAAGGATCCAGATCAGATTGCCGGGGAGCAGGCCAGGGTCCGTCGCGCGGCGAAGAGCAGAGTGTGCATGTGGAGATGGACCGCAGCCTAACAGGCGCGGCGTCTGCCATCCCATCCCCCCAGGATTCACAAAGGACAACGCCCGGACTTCAAAGCGTGTAATTCATTGTCTTCCGGAAAGAGTCAGCGCTGGGGCGGGGTCTGGCATTACCCAGGCAGACAGTGACCGTATCTAGCGCGGAGTCTTGCTGCTCAGGGGGCAGCCACGTTGGGGGATGAGTGACGAACGCCCCACCGTGAACCCAGGCATTCGCCCTGTCTATGCTCATTCACGTCCGCGAAAGAAATGTCCCTCCGCCGGTCACAGTGAGTCCTCCCCTCAGGAGAATGTCGTCATGAGACTGCTGCTCCCCATCGTCCTTTCCATCGTGTTCGTGAACGCGGCGGCCTGCAAGGCCCCATCTCGAATCAAGCCCCCGGAGCCCACACCGCAGGACACGGCCCGCGTCGAACCCTTTCCCGCTGGCTTTGACTATCCGGTGAGCGCCAAGTCGCTCGCCGAAGCCATCACGGACCGAGACACCCGGAAGCTGCGCCGCCATGGCTGGTATCTCTTCGCGGGCATCAACAAGCCCGTCAACGGGCTGCCGCTCTGGCGGACGTGGCCGACCTCCACGGCCGCTTATGCTCAGGAGGGCCTCTCCCAGGCCCAGACATTGCGCGCCCCCCGCAGCCTCATCCAGGTCAACCGGGACAACAGTCCGGCCAATCTGAAGTCGCTGCCCGTCTATCCCGTCCCTCAGGGGGTCTGCCAGAAGTTCTATCCCGAGGGTAGGTGCCCGGATCAGCTCCCCGATGGTGACGTCTTCCAGAGCAATGGCGACATCATGATCGCGGGCGTCATCTACAACGAGGATGCCTTCCGCTGGATTCGCGGGACGGGGCGGCAGGCCTCGGCACGCCTCTTCGAGGCACCCGTGCTCACCCGCATGATTCCTCCTTCGGAGCAGACCCGACAGCTTCCCGCGTTCCCGGAGCAGTCCTTCGTGCTCAAGCACATGTACTGGCCGGTGCCGGGGGATGCATGCGGCGCCCTCCCTGTCTGGGACAATCCGACGCCCCCCACGCCTTCGACGTACATGGGCTATGAGACATGGAACCGCGCCGTCGCCGTCGCCACTGCGGGTTGCAAGGCTGCGCCCGGCACGACGACCTCCGTACGCTTCCTGAACGGCGTCAAGCCCGGTCCTGGCACGCAGCATTTCCCCCGCGTGTTCAACGACGCCAGGGTTGTCCCCCTGGCGGACTTCTACCACCAGACCTTCACGGCCCAGGACATCGCGGCGCTGAGCTCCCATGACCAGGCTCTGCTGGATGCCTCCGCGTTCTGGTCCTATGGGAGGTCCTTCGCGCCAGGGGACTCCATCGTGTCCATCGCGACGCACATCTTCACCAAGGAGATGCCCACCTGGACCATGCAGAGCTTCTGGTGGCACGACGCGCCGGACCAAGGGCCCTATGCGAGCGATCGCCCGGAGATTCCGTCCTCTCAGGCCCCCGAGACCTGGCGCCACTACCTGATGGTCAGTGAGTACGGCATCCCCGACGTCTCCGACCCCGCGAGCCTGCCAGCCCACTTCAACCCGTACATCGAACTGGTCTCGCATCCCGTGGCGACGAACTGCCGCAACTGTCACCAGCGCGCCGGGTGGCCCCGCGCGAACATGGGGCGAACCCCTGTCGCGGCCTATCAGGTGACGCCCATCGAGAACGACCCGGGCCTGCTCGCCAACCTTCAGCCTGACAATCCCATCTTCAAGAGCCTGCTGCTTCTCGACTTCCAGTGGGCGCTCAGCGACCGTGCCATCCCCTTGCCGTCCCCGGCGCCTGCGCCTGCGCCAACTCCGTAGGGAGCGGCCATCGCCCGGGTGTGCTCCCGGACGGGGCCAGGGAGGCTGCTCGCTGGGCATCGCCAAGAACCGCAGCGACAGGAGTGGCCTGGACGCGCTCTTCGCGGGCCCGCGGCAGAAGCACGCTGGCGTGTGGCGACCAGTGGGGCATCGAGCCTTGGTTCAAGGTTGGCATCCGTGCCAGGGTTCCCGGGCTCGAGCAGAAAGTGAGTGGAACATGAGCGACGGTGACGCGAAGGTCACTCCTGTGCGGCCTGAGCCCAACGGGCCGATCGTCCTGCACAAGCTGCTGGACGCTCAATTCATGGAGATGGGCCGGCTGCCGCTTCCGGACAACTGGGTCCTCAACAACGGTCCGGCCGCCATGAGCGGGCCCGGCAACGTGAACGTCTATGTGTCTCCGCTCAAGACGTTCATGTTCTCCCACGACCCGATGATGCAGCGGCAGAACGGTCAGCCGATGCGGCCGTTCGTCTCCATGGAGCAGGTGCTGCACGAGGACCTGCTGCCCCAGGACCTGCCGAAGGGCTCACGGCTGGTGAACCAGTTCGACGCGCCGCCTATCGCCCGGGCTGACAAGAGCTTCTCTGATCTGCTCTACAAGGTGGGCCCTGTCCGGGAACTGTACCTCGCGCGGATGACGGAGTGGATGGACCGCGGCGACCAGCCCTATCTCACCGTCATCCACCTGAACGAGGTTGACCTGGGGATGATGGTGAATTGGAACTACCACTGCCACGCGCTCAACGCGCCGACGGAGCGGTATGCGGAGATTCGGGACGTGCTCCTGAATGCCTTGGCGAACATCCAGTACAATCCCGAGTACGTTCGGGCCTATAACCAGCAGGAGCAAGCGAGGGTATCCGCAAGCTAGGCCTCGCACCAGCAGTGCATGCAGGGGAATCGGGCCGCCCTTGAGGCGCAGCAGCGGGCCTTCCACAAGAAGAACGACGCGATCAACGCCTCCATCGCGGCGACCTACGCCAAGGGCAGTGCCAAGTCGACCGCATGCACCACCGCTTCATGAACTATGTAAATGGCGAGGAGACGGTCCGCACTACGGGAGATGGCCAGCGCTACCAGGTTCAGTCTGGCGCCACGCAGTATTGGGTGAACTCGCAGGGACAGTACGTCCCGTCGAACGATCCGAACTACGATCCCAACCGCGATCCCTGCGTCAATCAATAACAGTGGCGGAAGACAGATATTGAGGGCTGATAATGTACAACCTGTTGGTGACCGCGCAGGAGGACGCATGGGACGACCCGTCTGGATCGTACCTACTCGAACGAGCGCGCTTTCTAGAATTCACCGACCAGAGCATCCGCGACCGCTTCGAGCGGCTGGATGAACTGGCTGTTGTGTCTCTGTGTGGCTTCCCTGCCCTGTTTGCTTACGAGAGCCCCAGACGGAAACCTGCGAGACGTGGATACATCACAAGGGTCACAATCGAGCCTCGATTCGTTCGTGTGGGTTTCAAACTGGACCCTCAGACGCGTCCGATCGCCCCCGAGGATCTGGAGGTCATCCAAAGGACCCTGGGGATCGATAACACTTTCGAGCTGAATCGCACGCACTGGGCCGTCAAGGATGTCAATTTGACGGAGGCGCTGAGGAGACTGGAGGGCGTTAGGAAAACGCGAGTCCTGCAGGCAGCGAATCGGTTCGCACTTCTGGCCGTGCGGTCCATTCTGGATGCAGCCGAGCCTTTCGAGGTGGACCTCGCGGGCACCCGGTTCAAGGTAGAACCTCAACGCCTCTCGCCTGGCCCTTGGCCTGCCAGCCAGTCATCCGGCCTGGATGAAAAGAGCGATGGTCCATGGCCCCAGCCTCTGCAACTGGATTGCTCTTGGGCGACCGGTAGGACCCGGCTCATCGTCTCGGCGAAGCCAGGCAGTGGAGACCGCTATCAGGGGCACGTCTCCCTCGTAGTCAGCGTCCTCCTGACTTCGCGACAGCTGCTCTTCCTGAATGTTGCCAATGCATTGCAGGAGTCAATTGGACCCACGGTTCATTACTCCGCCCTGGCGACCATTGTCTCCCGTATCCCCGACGACCCCGCAGAGAAGCAACGCCGCAGCCACCATGTCTCCACCATCAGGAGGCTCTTCCTTAACTCGGGTCTGCCACGTACATCGGACTCCGCCATGGATGCGTTTGATATCGCGATGCCTGGTGGAGAGGTCAAGCCTTCACCTGGTATCGCTCTTCGGCGACTGACCCAGCTGGCCTTGCTGAAGCTGCCCTTCCTGGTGAAGAACCAGACCGACGTCATCGAGGGACGGCCCTATCTCGATCCGGACAAGTTGATCGAGGAGGACCTCGAAGAGCCGGTCGACGCGCCCGTGCCGGACGATACGGACGCCGACTTGATCGAGGAACAGGAGCAGTTGGATGCTCCGCCCATCGCTTCGCTGGATCCCAGTCGTTGGTCGGACCCTCGCCTGGACCTGAAGCCCTCGCAGGTCATGCCGTTCCTCGAGAAGCAGCGCCTTCAGTTGCCCCCGACGCTCACCGCCCAGCTATGCGCCGCGCTCTCCTCCGGAAAACACCTGCTCCTCGTGGGACCTCCGGGCACGGGGAAGACGGTGCTCGCGCAAGCGCTCGCGGAAAGCGCCAGGGAAGACGGCTACTGCAACGGGGCATTCGTCGCCACGGCCTCAGCGGACTGGAGCACGTTCGACACCATCGGGGGCTACGCCATGGACAAGGAAGGGCACTTCAGCTTCCGCCCCGGTGTGTTCCTGCGTGCAATCGAACAACGAAAATGGCTCCTCATCGACGAGGTCAATCGCGCGGACATCGACCGCTCGTTCGGGGAACTCATGACGGTGCTCGCGGGTGGGCGCACGGATACCGCCTTCACGCAGGCGAACGGAGCCGCCGTCTCCATCGGTCCCGGAGTGGGCGAGTCCCACCGGATGACGCCTGCCTTCCGGGTCGTGGCGACGATGAACACCTGGGACAAGACCTCGCTGTTCCGGCTCTCCTATGCCGTGCAGCGGCGTTTCGCTGTCGTCTTCATCGGTATTCCCCTAGATGAGATGTATGCACAGATCCTCGACACGTGCGCGAAGGAGGACGCCGACGGGGCCCCCGCGCTAGGGGATGAAGCGGTCCAACGCATGAAGCGGCTGTTCTCTCTGTCTGGACTGCTCGCTCACCGGCCCCTTGGGCCCGCGCTCGCCATCGATATGGTGCGCTACCAGCGTCACCGGCAGGAGGGGGGCACGGGGTTCACGGAAGCCATCTCCCTCTTTCTCCTACCGCAGCTAGAAGGGCTTGATGCCGACCCGGCATCCGCCATCTTCCGGGCCCTGCGCGACGCGGTGGGCGGATGGGCGGATGAGGTGTCCGTCGCGGAGCTCCGCGCGCGCTATCGCGACCTCTTCCCATCCGCCACGCTCACTGAGTCATGAGCTCCTGGGAGGATGAGCTGAAGGAGCACTTTCCCGGCTACCTGCTGCCCTCGGCGACATTCGAGGCCATCACCCGGGAAGCCGCATCCCGGTTCCTGGAGCGGCTGACCGGCCGGAGCGATGCATTGTCCCTGCTCCTCGCCGCCAGCGCGCTCGCGCCCGTGGCCAGGGAGGTCCGAGACTTCGCCACGGAGCTCCGGCTCGTCGCGCGCGTCCTGCCCTCGCGTACCCAGATTGAACACGTTGAAAGCGACAGCCAGGTACGAGGACGTCTCGACGTCGCCAGGACCCTGCGGCAGAACGGGGTGGGACGTCCCCACCGTGTCGTCTCACGCGTCCGGCAACGTGACTTCAACCTGCCGGAGAACGTCCTGCTCGTCGCCACGGCCCATCGGCTGCTGGAGTACCTCGCCCGGCTGGAGGAGCGTGGGGCGCTCTCGAAGACCGTCAAGCAGAGCTGGTCGAAGGGCTTCCTCGCCTGCGCCGAGAGCATCAAACATGACCTGAGTGCCACGGTCCTGCGCGAGGTCTCCGTGCTCCAGGTGGAGGCGCAACACGAGCAGGCGGCGCGCGCTGCCTCGCACAAGGCCTACAAGCTCGCGCTCCAGCTGCACGAAGCCCTGAAGCGCATCGACACCGTGGATCCACGCGCCATTGCGCACGAGGTGGCCCAGGGCGCGCTCTTTCCCTTCAGTCCCGCCGCACGCTTCGAACTCGCGGTCCTGATCCGGCTCGGACGTTCCGTCGAGAGCGCCTTGGCCGGGAGGAACTACAAGGTCGGTCGGGCCCTGATTGAGGATGACCGCAGCCACGTCTTCGAGTTCACGTCCAACGGCGACAGCCTGCGCATCCACTACAACCACGTCCTCTTCGAGGAGCGAGGCGCCCGGGACCGGGGCATCCAGCACTATTTCGGCGAGCAGGGCCGGTTCCGGCCCGACATCACCCTGGAGTGGCTGCGGGGTACACGGCGCATTCGTGCGGCCGTGGTCGAGGTCAAGTACTCAGACAATGCGGACTACCTCAAGGAGGGGTACGCGCAAGCACTGCTCTACCGCGCTGAGTACGCTCAGGAACTCACCGGCTGGCCCAAGGCCATTCTCGTGGTGTCGAGCGGGCGCGCCATCCAGGGAACCCCGCGACGCGAGGACGACGTGGTCGCTGTGGATTGGAACCGGTGGGTGCCCAACCTCGTGCTGGAGGGGTTGCTCGAGGGATTCGGAGCTGCGGAACCCGGCAGAAGGTGAGGGGGAGTTGGGCCCTCCTGGATTCGAACCAGGGACCAATCGGTTATGAGCCGACAGCTCTAACCGCTGAGCTAAGGGCCCTCATGTCTCTGACGCCAGACGCGGAGGGGACTATCTCTCCGCCCGCGCGCGCCTGGCAAGCGCCGCCGCGTGTCAGGCCTTGCCGTCCTTCTTCACCACGCGGAACACCTGGCCCTTCTCGTTCACCGTGACGCCCTCCGCGCGCAGGCGCTTCGCCTGCTCGTGCGCCACCGGGGGCGCCAGCGTCCCGTCCGAACGGATGACCCGCCACCAGGGCACCTGCGTGGCCTGCCCCGGCAGGTGCTTCAGCTCCCGCCCCACGCCGCGCGCCGCGCCCGGCCGCCCCGCGTAGATGGCCACCTGCGCGTACGAGCGCACCTCGCCCCGGGGAATGGAGCGCACCTGCTTCATCACGCTGTCGGAGAAGGGCAGGGGCTTCTCGACGGGCTTCTTCGCGGCCACGGCGCACCTCACACGGGACGGGCGAAACGACGAAGGCCCCCGGTCCACTGGAGGGAACGGAGGCCTTCAGGGCTCAACGGTCAGCGGACTTCCGGGGCTCAGCTCTCCACGAAGGAGCGCAGGCGCTTGGAGCGGCTGGGGTGACGCAGCTTGCGCAGCGCCTTGGCTTCAATCTGGCGGATGCGCTCGCGCGTCACCTCGAAGTCCTGGCCCACCTCTTCCAGCGTGTGGTCGCTCTTCTCGCCAATGCCGAAGCGCATGCGCAGGACCTTCTCCTCGCGCGGCGTGAGCGTGGCCAGCACCTTCCGCGTCTGCTCGGCCAGGTTCATGTTGATGACCGCGTCCGCGGGCGACACCAGGCTCTTGTCCTCGATGAAGTCGCCCAGGTGGCTGTCCTCTTCCTCGCCGATGGGCGTCTCCAGGGAGATGGGCTCCTTGGCGATCTTCAGGACCTTGCGCACCTTGTCGAGCGGCAGCTCCATCTTCTCCGCGATCTCCTCCGGCGTCGGCTCGCGGCCAATCTCCTGCACGAGGTAGCGGCTCGTGCGGATGAGCTTGTTGATGGTCTCGATCATGTGCACCGGGATGCGGATGGTGCGGGCCTGATCCGCGATGGCGCGGGTGATGGCCTGACGGATCCACCAGGTGGCGTACGTCGAGAACTTGTAGCCGCGCTTGTACTCGAACTTGTCCACCGCCTTCATCAGGCCGATGTTGCCCTCCTGGATGAGGTCCAGGAACTGCAGGCCGCGGTTCGTGTACTTCTTCGCGATGGAGACCACGAGGCGCAGGTTCGCCTCCACCAGCTCGCTCTTGGCGCGCTCGGCGCGCTTCTCACCCAGGCGGATGGCGTCGTAGTTGCGGCGCAGGGCGTCCACGGGGAGGTTGGCCTCCTCCTCCACGCGCTTGATCTTCCGCACCGCCGTGCGCACGTCGCGGTCCAGGACCTCCAGCTGCTCCGGGGTGAAGTTGAGCTGCTTCTGGAGCTTCTTGGCGATGTTCGGGTTCTCGCGCGACTCCTTGAGCTGCGGGCGCAGGTCCTTCATCACCACGCCGTAGCGGCGCTCCAGGTCCCCGAGCTCCTCCTCCGCCTTCTCCACGCGCTCGATGAGGCCCTTGAGGTTCACGACGATGCGGTCCACCTGCTTCTTGTTCAGCCGCATCTCCTCCAGGACCTCCATCATCTTGGTCCGGAGGTCCTTCACCTCCTGCTTGAGCTCCTTCTTGCGGACTTCCGTCAGCTTCTTCTTCCCGGAGAGCTCCTCCTCCAGCACTTCGCAGTCCTTGGCGAACTTGCGGAAGCGCTCGATCTGCTTGGAGATCTGCTCGATCTTGTTGAGCTCGCTCTGCGCCAGCTGCGCGGGGGCCTCGCCCTCGGCTGCTTCCTCGGCGGGCTCCTCCGCGTTCTCCGACTGGGCCTCTTCGGGCGCGTCCTTGATGACGTCGCGCACGCGCAGCTTGCCCGTCTTCAGGCGGTTGCTGATGTCCAGGATGTCCGCCACCGCGACGCGGCAGGCGAGCAGGGCGCGCAGGACCTCCTTCTCACCCTCCTCGATGCGCTTGGCGATCTCCACCTCGCCCTCGCGGGTGAGGAGGCTGACGCTGCCCATCTTGCGCAGGTAGAGGCGGACGGGGTCGTTGGACTTGCCACCCGGCTCGTCGTCCTCGTCCTTCTCGTCCTCGTCCTGGTCTTCCTTCTCTTCCTCGACGGCGACGGTGGGCTTGATCTCGTTGGACTGCGCGGCCTTCTGCGCGTCCACGATCTCGATGTCGTTGTCGCCGAACATGCTCATCACGTCGTCGATCTGATCGGACGACACGATGTCGGCGGGGAGGGCGTCGTTCACCTCGTCATAGGTGAGGAAGCCCTTCTCGCGGCCCGCGGCCAGCAGGTCCTTGACCTCCTTGCGCTCGGCGACGGGATCCTCCTCCACGTCGTCTTCCACGGCGTCCGGATCCACCTGGACGGCGGCGGCGGCTTCCTCCGCGGCCTCCTCGGGATCCACGTCGTCGGCCATGGCGGCGACGCCCTTCTTCTTCTTGATCTTCTCGGGCGCCTCGGCGGGGGCGTCCTTCGCCAGCAGCTCCCTCTCCTCAGGCTCCGCTGCCTTCGTGACCTTCGCCGCAGGGCTGTCCGGGGCCTTCTTCTTGCGGATCACCGGATCCACCTTCTTCTTGGTGGGCTTCACGGATGCCTTGGGGGGCTTCTGCGTCGGCATTCGGGTACTTCTCCTTAAGAAAATCAGGTGCTTTGGCCTGGGCGAGCCGGCCGATCTACCGCAAAGTCGAGCTTTCTTACAAACGCGAACTCAAACCGGTTGCATTGGTGCCTTTGTTCCCGTTGCCGAGGAAGCGGGCCTCAGCTCATCCAGGACGCGCTTGCGGAGGGCCAGCAGCTCCTTGCGCTCGGACAGGAGCTGGCGGGTCTCCTCTGTCAAATCAAAAGCCCCCGGGGTCTGTTCCGTCGCTCGCTTTATATAAACGAGCCGCTCGTCGATACGCCGCACCATGATGTCGCGGCACGCGAGGATGAACTCCGTCTCCAGCTCCATTCCCCCCGGGGAGAGCCGGCGGCCGGCCTCCAGGAGCGTCCGCTTGACGACCTCCGTCGCCTCGAAGAGCGCCTCCTCCAGCCCCTGCCCGGACGTGGCCTGCGCCAACACCATCCGCAGCCCCATGTGGGACAGCTCATCACACACGCGGAAGGTGTCCCGGGCGAGCAGCCGGGAATCCCGAAGGATGGCGGCCACATAGAGCGCCTCCGACTCCGGCGGGGGGCGCTCCGCCTGGGGCTTGGGCACGGGGCGCGGCGTGGCCTGGGCGGGGACGACGTGGGCCTGGGGCGCGACGGCGGGCTTGGGCGTGGGGGGCGGCTTGTACTGGAGCGACGACTCAATCTGCGCCGGCATCCAGCCGAAGTGCCCCGCCAGCGCGCCGATGAGTGCCGAGCGCGTCAGGCCCGGAGGCACCTGGGCGGTGACGGGCTTGAGCCGCTCCAGCGCGGCCATCTTCTCCTCGAAGCTCGCCTGCCTGCCCGAAGGCAGCAGGGTGGCGAAGAGGTACGCGGTGAGGGGCTGGGCGCCCTCCAGGAGGCGCTCCACGCCGTCGGTGCCCTCGCGGCGGGCGAACACGTCCGGGTCATCTCCCTGGGGCAGGAGCGCCACCCGGGTGGGGGCGCCCGCAGCGAGCAGGGGACCGGCCAGGCGCTCCACGGCGGCCAGGCCCGCGGAGTCTCCGTCCAGCAGGAGCACCAGGTCGCGGGCCTCCGCGCGCTTGAGCACCTGGAGGTGGCCGGCGGTGAGGTTGGTGGAGCACAGGGCCACCGCGTGGCGCACGCCCACCTGATGCAGGCCGATGCAGTCGAAGTACCCCTCCACGAGCACGGCCGTCTTGCGCTTGTGCATTTCATCGCGCGCCTGGTCCATGCCGAAGAGCGTCTCGCTCTTGTTGTAGAGCCGGGACTCGCGCGAGTTGAGGTACTTGGGCCCGTCCTCCGCCGCGACCAGCCGGCCGCCAAAGGCGATGGGCCGCCCCTCCGGCGCGCGGATGGGCACCATCAGGCGGCTGCGGAAGAAGTCGATGCAGCCGTCGCCGCTGTTGCGCTTCGTGATGAGGCCCGCCTTGAGGCCCCACTCCAGCATCCCGTTCTTCTGGAAGCGGTCCGCCAGCAGGCTCCACTGCGCGGGCGCCCACCCCAGGCCGAAGCCCTGGGCCACCTCTTCCGACACGCCGCGGCTGGCCAGGTAGGCCCGGGCGGCGCGGCCTTCGTCCTCGTGCCAGAGCAGGCCGCGGAAGTGCTCCGCCGCGAAGTCCGTGGCCTCCTTGACCTGCTGACGCTCCTTGAGGCCCGGGTCCTGCGCGGCCTCCAGGTCGATGCCCACCTCCTGGGCCAGGTCGCGCACCGCGTCCTGGAACGTCTTGCCCAGGTAGCGCTGGATGAAGGACACCGCGTCGCCGCTCGCCCGGCAGCCGTGGCAGAAATAGAAGCGCTTCTCCGGGACGACGTAGAACGAAGGCGTCTTCTCCTGGTGGAAGGGGCAGCGGCCCTTGAACTCGCGCCCGGCCTTCTTCAGCTCCACGTGACGGGACACCAGCGACACGATGTCCACGCGGTCGAGGACCTCCTGGATCTTGTGCTCCGGAATCACGACGCCCCTCCATCCATCCGCATGAGCGCGGCCTTCCGCCCGCAATCCTGACGCCCCGGTCTGACGCGGCCCGCACCGCCGCTTCCCCGCCCGCCCTCCCAGGCAGGTAGGGCCCACGGACGCGGACGGGGCGCGGAGACAGACGGGGGCTGGGACACGGCGCGCACTCCTGAAGGCCGGCTGCTCGCCTCCCGGGGTGGGGGACGGGCGGACGGCCCTGGGATCAGCGCTTAATGGCCAGCGGGCGAGGGATCAAAAAATCCGCTCGAGCCCGGGGTGGGAAGGGCACCTGGGAGACGTTCCCGGCGCCCCTTCCCGTGGAAACCACGGTGCTTCAGGACAGCCTGGCCAGCTGGGCCTTCACTTCTTCGGAGATGGCCTTGCCCTCGGCCTTGCCCTGGAGCTTGGGGTTCACGTTCTTCATGACCGCGCCCATGTCCTTGGGGCCCTTGGCGCCGACCTCGGCGATGGAGGCCTGGACGGCGGCGGTGAGCTCCTCGGGGGTGAGCTGCTTGGGCAGGTAGCGCTGCAGGACGGAGATCTCCTGCTCTTCCTTGTCCGCCAGCTCCGGGCGGCCACCGGCCTTGAACTGCTCGATGGAGTCGCGGCGCTGCTTGATGAGACCGGCGATGACCTGGAGCACGCCCGCGTCGTCCAGCTCGCTGGCACCCGGCTCGACCTCCTTGTACTTCACGGCGCTCTTGAGCATGCGCACCACGCTCAGGGTCAGCTCGTCCTTGGCCTTCATCGCGTCCTTCAGGTCCGCGGTCAGGCGCTCTTTCAGGGTGGTCATGTCGGGATTCCTCACGGGCGGGGAAAAGGGTCGCCGCGCCAGCGGATGGGACGGCGGGAACCAGGGCACCTGACTGCTTCAAGGCGCCCCGGCTCCTCACTGCGGGCCTGCTAGTACGACTTGCGGGCCTTCTTCACAGCGCGCTTCTTGGCGGCGAGGGCCTTCTTCTTCCGCTTCACGGAAGGCTTCTCGTAGTGCTCGCGCTTGCGGATCTCGGAAAGGATTCCGGCCTTCTCGGTGGCCTTCTTGAAGCGCTTGAGAGCGCTTTCGATGGACTCACCTTCCTTCACTCGAATACCGGGCATGCAGTCACCTCCTTCCGCCTAGCTGGATGCAATCTGGAAATCTTCAGAGGGTCGGGGGGTATGGCGCAGCGGGCCGCAAAAGGCAAGGAGACCCGCACGGAAAGGATGGGCGCGGGTGCGCTAGAGTGTCCGGCGCGTGTCCCGTCTCCTCCTCCTGGTGCTCCTGCTGGCGGCCAGCCCCTCCCGGGCCGGCACGGTCGCTTCCGAGTGCTGGGCCGCCTGCCGCCGCCACGTCGCGGACCCGTCGCTGCGCGCGCGGACCTGCGGGGCCTGCGTCACCGGGGGCCGGGTGGACAGCTGGGTGGCGTCCCTGGGGACGGGCGGTTTGGAAGCGCGGCGGGCCCTGGAGTCG
>NZ_JBKGHJ010000499.1:0-5807 GCF_046520365.1 Corallococcus sp. 4LFB | reverse complement strand
CTGGCCGGCCGCACCGGCCCAGGGGGCTGTCTCCCCGGGCACGTCCGGGCAGGTGCCGGCGCGGCCCGAGCGCAGGCCGGTGGCGCGGATCGCCGTGGCGGCGCTGCTGCTGGTGGGCGCCTCCGTGGGCATCACCACCCTCGTGCTCCGCTCGCACACGGCCGAGCAGCCCGTGGTGCCCCAGGCGCTCCCGCCCTCCGAGCCGGTCGTGGCGTCCGCGCCTCTGACGGTGGAGCCGCCTCCCGCGGTGACGCCGCCCGTGGAGCCTCCGCCTCCCGAGGCCGCGGTGGACGCGGGCGTGGTGGCCAGCGCGGAAGAGCTCGAGGTGAAGCCCGAGCCGGTGAAGCCCCCGCCGGAGGTGAAGCCCGTCGCCGGGACGAAGCGGCCCGTGCAGCGCCCGGTGGAGCTGGTGCCCGCGCATCTGCCCGTGGCGAGGATTGGCGAAACGGGAGGCGGCCAGCGCGTGGTGAACGCGGACGTGCCCAAGGGCATCAACGCGGGCACGGTGTTCAAGGTCGTGGGGCCCCGCAGAAGGGGACCCGCAAGCGTCCGGTGCTGGGGACGGCGACCGTGGAGTCCATCAACCCGAACCGCCAGCGCATGACCCTGCGGCTGGACTCGGAGGCGGACGCGTCGAAGGAGCCGCGCTTCGTGCTGATGACGGCGCGCCCGTCAGGGCCGACGCTGCCCACGCCCACGCCCGAGCCCACCCCGCCGGTCGCGACGCCCGAGCCGAAGCCCGAGCCGAAGCCCGTGGAGCGCTCACGCCTCCTGGGACAGGCGGAGATGGATGGCCTGCTGGGGAGCAGCTTCAACCGCACCCTCTATGTGATCAGCTCCGACACCCGGACCTGGCACAACTGCGTCATCGTCTTGAGCGGGCGGCAGCAGGCCTTCATGGCGAAGCTCGACCCGTACCAGACCCACAAGGTCCCGGTGGGAGAGCGCTACTTCAAGGTGAACTACAAGGCGCCCCCCGTGCCGGAGAAGGCGGTGTGGGTGAACTGCGACGAGGGCGAGGACACCTTCGCGCTGATGAAGCGCTGAGGCGCGGGCCCGGGAGCCCAAGCGCCCCCCGGGCTCACGGCCCCAGCCGCGCGGCGGCCACGGGGCACTCGTTGCGCACGAAGTCCGCCACCTCCGTGTCGCCGCCGCTCGCGTTGCGCACCGCGCGGGACAGGGACGTGCGGCACTGCCACGTCACCTCGCGCGTGCCGTGGCAGCAGTGCCACCCGGTCAGCGTGCGGTCCAGGTACTGGAGCATCTCCTGCCGCGTGGGCGTGACGATGCTCCACACCGCGCCCAGGAGCAGCACCAGCCCCACCAGCGGCAGGGGCAGGCTGCGAGCCCAGCCGCGAAGGCCGCCTGGAATCACGCTCGCGTGCACGCCCAGTTGTTCATCCAGCGGCCGGCGTTGCAGCACCACCTGGAGCACCAGCTCCACCGGCGCGGTGAGCGCGCGCAGCAGGCCCGCGCCCAGGCCGGGCTTCTTCCCTTCCGCGCGCTCCAGCTTGAGGCCCAGGGCGTGGCGGCCCGGGGTGAGCCCCGTCAGCCCGCCCACGCAGGACAGGAGGAGCCAGGAGGCCCCCATGGCGAACCCCAACAGACCGGCCGTGGACACCCACTCCGCCGCGCGCACCGCACCCCAACCCACGAGCGCCGCGCCCGTGAGGTCCAGCAGGTCCGCCACCCAGAGCCGGTTCTGGAACCGGGCCTCGGTGGGCGGAGTGTCCATGGAGAACAACGTCCCGTCGCTCATCAGCCTCTCTCGTGTACGAGCGGGGCGCGAGCATAGGCGGCCCGCCGCGCACTGGCGCGCTCCAAAACGCCGGGCACGGGGAGGTTACAGGTCCAGCACCAGCCGCTTGGACCGGGCGCGCGACACGCAAACGAGCATCCGCGCGTCACCCGCGGACTCCTGCTGGAAGAACGTGTCACGGTGGTCCGGGGTTCCTTCACACACGCGGGTGACGCAGGTGCCGCACGACCCCGCCTCGCAGTCGCTCTCCACCTTGACGCCGTGGGTGCGTAGCACGTTGAGCACCGTCTTGCCGGCCGGGACGCGCAGCACCTGGCCGGTGCTCTTGAGCGCCACCTCGAAGTCCTCCTCCGCCGCCGCGTGGGTGGCGGACGTGCCCTCCGCGGTGAAGGCCTCGAAGTGCACCTTCTCCCAGGGCCACTTGTGCAGCGCGGCCGCCTCGCGCACGGCCTTCATCAGGCCCGCGGGGCCGCAGCAGTACAGCCGCGTGCCCGGGCCGCGCGTCGCCAGCAGCGCCCGCACGTCCAGCCCCTTCGTGGGGTCGCCCCCGTCGTGGTGGAGGTGCACGCGGCCCGCGAAGGACGGCGTGGACAAAAGCTCCCGGAAGGCGGTGCGGTCCGCGTCGCGGGCGCAGTAGTGCAGCACCCACTGCGCGCCGGTGCGCTCCAGCAGGCGCGCCATGGCCAGGAGCGGCGTGATGCCGATGCCGCCCGCGATGAGCACGTAGCTGCGCCCGTACAGGAGGGGGAAGTCGTTGACCGGCTCGCTCACGGTGAGCACGTCGCCCTCGTGGACGTGGTCGTGCATCGCCTTGGAGCCGCCGCGGCCGTTGGCGTCGCGCTGCACGGCGATGACGTAGCGGTGCGTCTCGCCCGGGTCGTTGCAGAGCGAGTACTGGCGCATGCCGTTGAGGCCCGGCACCTGCACGTCCAGGTGGGCGCCGGCCTCGAACTCGGGCAGGGCGCCGCCGTCCTGGGAGACCAGCTCGTAGGACTGGATGCCTTCCGCCTCACGGGTGATGCGCGCCACCCGCAGCCGCAGCGTGTTCGTCGTCACGGTATTGCCCCTGTTCCCTTGCCCGCCGCCCGCGCGAGACCGAATCTGACCGCGCACGGTGTGCACGCCCGCGCCGTCCGGGGAGTGGGGACCGGTGCGGTTTTTCGACAGCTGCCGGACACTCCGGGCATCCCGCCCGCCTGCCCTCCGTGCGGACGCGGGGACCTGGGCGGCGGGGGTGGGCACGGCCGGGAATCCATCCCCACCCTTCACTCCGTGCCGCGCTGCGCCAGGGCCCTTCCGGGCCCGGGCGGTTTCACGACGGGGGAGGCGCGGCCCCTGATTCGACGCAAGGGAGACGGCCCATGGATGCCATCACGTTGTTGAAGGCGGACCACAAGACGGTGGAGCAGTTGTTCCGCAAGTTCGAGAAGGCGGGCGACCACGCGCTGGCGCACAAGCGCAAGCTGGTGGACGAGATGGTGCGCGAGCTGTCCATCCACGCCGCCATCGAGGAGCAGGTCTTCTACCCGGCCGTGCGCGCGCGCTCGGAGGCGCTGTCTCCGGACGTGCTGCGCGCGCTGGAGGAGCACCACGTGGTGAAGTGGGTGCTGTCGGAGCTGGACACGCTGCCGCCGGAGTCCGAGCGCTTCGACGCGAAGGTGCACGTGTTGATGGAGAACGTGCGCGCCCACGTCACGGAGGAGGAGCAGTACCTCTTCCCGGAGGTGAAGAAGGCCTTCAAGCCGCAGGAGCTGCGGCAGGTGGGCGAGGCGCTGGAGCTGGCGAAGAAGGCCGCGCCCACGCACCCGCACCCGGCCCAGCCGGACACGCCGCCGGGCAACCTGCTGACGGGCGCGGTGGCGGCGGTGATGGACATGGGGCGGGACGCGCTGCGCGTCGCGCGCCGCAAGGCGGTGACGCAGGTGCGCAAGGCCGCGCCGCGTCCGCTGAAGAAGCCGCTGGAGTCGGTGATGTCGCTGGGGTCCTCGGGCGACTCGCTGCACTGAAGCGAGCGTCCGGCGCTGGACGCCCCGCGCCCGGTGAATGTCCGCCGGGGCCGGGGCGTCCTTGGGGCGTGAGGGGCTTTCGCGCTACACGCGCGGAGGCTCCTTGAGCCTTGGGAAGGAGGCGCCATGTCCGCTGTTCGCAGGATGTTGACGACGCTGGTGGTGCTCGCGGGTTTCACGGCCGCGGCGCAGACGCAGGTCCCCTCGTCGGGTTCACCGCAGCCGAGGCCGCCCGTGGATCCGCGGGTGCGCACGCTGCGCGTGGAGGGCACGGGTGAGGTGAAGGCGCAGCCGGACGAGGCCTTCATCGACGTGGCGGTGGAGACGTCCGCCCCGAACGCGAAGGCCGCGGGGGAGGAGAACGCGAAGCGGATGGACAAGGTGCTCGCGGCGCTCACGGGGGCGGGCATCGCGAAGCGCGACCTGCAGACGCGCAACTACAACGTCTATCCGGAGTACACGCCGTCGCCGCCGCAGGGTGGGGAGCCGAAGCTGAAGGGCTACCGCGTGAGCAACCTGGTGAGCGTCCACGTGACGGACCTCTCCAAGGTGGGGAGCCTGCTGGACAAGGCGCTGGCGGCGGGAGCGAACCGGGTGGACTCCGTGCGCTTCGGCCTGAGCCGCCAGGACGCGGTGCAGGGAGAGGCGCTGCGTCAGGCGGTGGCGCGGGCAAGGAAGTCCGCGGACGTGCTGGCCGCGTCGCTGAACGTGAAGCTGGGCGCGGTGCTGGACGCGAGCACGGTGACGGAAGCGCCGCGCCTGTACCCGGCCACCTTCGCCATGGACATGGCGGAGTCGCGCGCCGCGCCCACCACGCCCATCCAGCCGGAGGAGCAGACGGTGCAGGCGAAGGTGACGCTCATCTTCGCGATTCAGTAGCTGCGACCACGGACGTGTACAGGCGCCCCAGTGCTCATGGCCATACCTGGGAAGCCATCATGCCTGTTCATTGGGTGGGTTCGTCCTGTGTGGCGTACCCGCCGCATCCTTGCCGAGACAACCCCCTGTGGCGGGAGGTGGGAAGGCAACCTGGGAACCCACGGCACCTGCTACGGTCAGCGCCGTCTTCTCGGAGGTTGCCTGCCGGTGCTCCTGGTTTTCCGTCCGTTGCTGCTGCTGTCCCTTCTTCTGCTGGGCACGAACGTCACGGCGCAGGAGCCCTCACGAGGGCGTGAGTTGGTGCAGCGGCGGGTGACACTCTCCCAGTCCGCAACCGGCAAGCCCGTGGAGCTGCACGTCGCTTCTGGCTCCCTCACTGCATTGGAGTTCGACTCCCCCGTGGATCGTGCAGGAGTGAAGCTGGGGGACGCCAGAGACCGTTTCGAGCTGATCGTGGCCACGGACCGGCTGATCATGCTCAAGCCCACAGGCGACGTGGGAACGGGTGAGCACGTGCTGCTGACCGTGCCCTTCGCGGACGGCATGGCCCCAGCACGCGCTGTTTTCGCTCCCGTCACGAACGCCACCCAGGTGGATGCGCAGGTCCAGGTGTCGAGGCTGCCACGCACGGCCGAGGCGGTGCAGGCCGAATTGGACGAGGTGCGCGCTGCATGCGCGGGAAAGAACATCGAATTGGAAGCGCTCCGGGCGCGAAGCGCGGCCACGGGACCCTCGGGCATGCTCTTGGCTGGGATGCTGGATCCTGTCGGTATCCAGGTGAAAGAACTCACAGCCCAACTGTTGAAGCCCGCTAACGGGCTGACGGTAGAGCGTCTCACCGCCTTTCGAGGCACAGGGTGGGTCGCGCTCTCGCTTGAAATCACGAACGAAGGGGCGGCGCCCTGGACGCCCACGGAGGCCCGACTGTCCTCGGCGCGCGGTGGGCGCTCCCATGCGATGGTGGCGATGCGAGAGCCTCACATCGCTCCGGGTGGGAAGGCGCAGGTCGTGGTGGAGGCCCGTGGCGAGGATTGGCCTGAAGACGCCACCCTCCGGGTGGAACTGCGCGACAGCGCGGGAGAGCGGCGCCTTCTCATCCCTTCCCTGGTGTTCTAGAAGCGCGGGCCATGCTGCTTTTCATTCCCGCCAGCTTGAAGCCCGGG
>NZ_JBKGHJ010000498.1:0-5811 GCF_046520365.1 Corallococcus sp. 4LFB | reverse complement strand
GCGAGCTGGCGAGCGCCTACGACGCGCTGCTCGAGGGCTTCGAGCCCGGCATGCGCGTGAAGCGCCTCACCCCGGTGCTCACCGCGCTGCGCGACGCGCTCATCCCCATGGTGGCCGCGCTGGGCGAGCAGCAGCGCCCCTTCCCCGCGTTCCTCTCCGGCCGCGCCTACGACACCGGCGAGCAGTGGCGGTTCACGATGCGGCTGTTGAAGGCCGTGGGCTTCGACCTGGAGGCGGGCCGCCAGGACGTCAGCATCCACCCCTTCACCAACAGCGTGCACGCGCAGGACGTGCGCCTCACCACGCGCCTGGACGCGGCGTGGCCGCCCGCGGCCCTCTTCGGCACGCTCCACGAGGCGGGCCACGGCCTGTACGAGCAGGGCTTCTCCCCGGAGCACCACCGCACGCCGCTCGCGTCGGTGCCGTCCATGGGGCTGCACGAGTCCCAGTCCCGCCTCTGGGAGAACCTGGTGGGCCGGGGCCGCGCCTTCTGGGTGCACCACTTCCCCGCGCTGAAGCAGGCCTTCCCGCAGGCGCTGGCGGACGTGGAGCTGGACGGCTTCCACGCGGGCATCAACCACGTGGTGCCGTCGCTCATCCGCGTGGAGGCGGACGAGGTGACGTACAACCTGCACATCGCCCTGCGCTACGAGCTGGAGCTGGCGATGCTGCGCGACGAGTTGCCCGTGTCGGAGCTGCCGTCCGCGTGGAACGAGCGCACGCGGCGCTACCTGGGCATCACGCCCCCGGACGACACCCAGGGCGTGCTCCAGGACATCCACTGGGCCTGGGGAGAGCTGGGCTACTTCCCCACGTACTCGCTGGGCAACCTCTACGCGGCCTCGCTGTACGCCGCCGCGAACCGGGCGCTGCCGTCACTGGAGGCGGACCTCACCCGGGGCGACACGTCGTCGCTGCTGGGGTGGCTGCGCACGAACCTGCACGCGCACGGCTTCCGGCTGCCCGCGGAGGAGCGCGTGCGCGCCATCACCGGCGAGGGGCTCACGGACCGGGACTTCCTGGCGTACCTGCGCGCGAAGTACGGCGCGCTGTACGGCGTGAGCCTCTAACGCGCTTCAGGCCGCGAACACCAGCGGGCGGCACGCGCGCGCCAGGTGCAGCGCGTCCCGCGCGAGCGCGTGCGAGTCCGGGTCCTGCGCCTCCAGCCACGCGGCGCGGGCCACCTGGCTGCCCAGCTCGAAGCACAGGCTGGCGGTGCGGCGCGACAGCCGGCTCTCCTTCTGGAGCGCGCGCACGTTGAGCTCGCACAGCTCCGCGCACTGGCGCAGCAGCCGCACCGCGTCGTCATCCGCCGCGAGGCCCTGGGCCACCAGCCGCGCCATGCCCGCCTCGCAGGCCGTCTGGCACTGCAGGCTCGCGGCGATGCACCGGGAGACCTCTGTCCGCGCCCCGCCTGTCCTGGCTCCCAGCATGACCACGCCCTCCCTTTGTGCGGCGTCAAAGGTACGCACGCACGCGGTTCTCGCAACCGGCACCGGAGCCGCAGATGGCGCTTGAACACCTGCGTTCCAGGGTCATGGACAGCGAGCCGCGAAGGGATGCACAAGCCCCGCGCGTGATTCAGCCGAATCGTAGCCTGGCTGCCCCTTTGTCGCGGGCGAACGTCAGCTTCCCAGCACCGGAAAGGGCCTGAGCAGGGCGATCAGCTTGTCGCCGTACAACTTGATCCGCTTTTCCCCGAAGTAGGGCAGCTGCGACAGCGCCTCCACGTTCGTGGGCGGCTGCGACGCCAGCGCGTCCATGAGCGGGTTGGTGAGCACCACGCTGGGCGTCACCTTGCGCAGCGTGGCCTGCTCGACACGGAACGCCTTGAGCGCGTCCTCGCGCTTGCGCCGGTGGGGGTCGCGCGGACCCTTGGGCTCGCGGTCCAGGTCCAGCTCGCCCCGGGTGGCCTTCTGCTGCTGTTCGCGGATGAGGGCGAGGATGGCGTCGCCGTGCGCGCGCACCACCGCGCCCCGCACGCCGGCCGCGCGCGCCAGGTCCTTGTGCGTGTCCGGCTGCTTCAGGGCCAGGTCGGTGATGGCCATGTTGGACAGCATGCGGCCCATGGGCACGTTGTCCTTCTCCGCCCACTCCAGCCGCAGCTTGTGCAGCCCCTGCGCGATGGCGTGCGCGAGCGCGTACTGCACCGGGGACAGGCCGCTCCGGGACAGCTTGGGCTTGTACTCGGCGCCCGTCTCCGGCCGGGCCTCGGCCTCCGCGCACATGCGCTCGCAGTCCAGCAGCACCTCCTCCAGGATGTCCGCCTCGCGGCACGCGCCGCGCACCTGGCGGCCCAGCTCGCAGAGGTAGCGCACGTCGTTGGCGATGTAGTCCCGCATGCCCGGGGGCAGGGGACGCAGGGAGAAGTCGGACTGCTGGTGCTCCTTCGGCAGCTCCACGCCCAGCCGCTCGCGCGCCAGGTCCGCCAGGCCCACCTTGGGCCACCCCAGGAGCGTCACGGCGCGGTGCGTGTCGAAGAGGCCGCGCACGCGCACGCCCGCTTCGGCCAGGAACTGCAGGTCGCCCTGGGCGGCGTGGAAGTACTTCGTGCGCCCGGGGTCCTCCATCATGGGGGAGAGCAGGCGCGGATCCACGCCCGGCTGGAGCGTGTCGAAGAGGAAGATGTCCGTGTCGGTGCCCAGCTGGAGGAAGCACAGGCGGGCCCGGAAGGCGTGCATGGCGTCCGCCTCCAGGTCCACCGCCACTTCCGGCGAGGCCTCCAGCACCCGCGTGGCGGCCTCCTCGCCCGCGCGGTCCACTACATCCACGGCTCCCTGAGGAAAGGTCGGCATCGCGGGGAGCAGGCTAGCGGACCGGCCCGCCCCTTTGACGTGTTTTTTCCCGAACCGCCGCTAGGATGGCCCCGCCGATGAACGACGCCCAACGTCTTGAAAAGAGCCTGCTTGGCCACATGGGCCGGGCCATCGCGGACTTCCGCCTCATCGAGGCCGGGGACCGCATCATGGTGGGCGTGTCGGGAGGCAAGGACTCCTACACGATGCTCCACCTGCTGCGCGAGCTGCAGCGGCGGGCCCCCGTGAAGTTCGACCTGCTGGCCGTGAACCTGGACCAGGGCCACCCCGGCTTCCCCGGCCACATCCTGGAGGGCTACTTCCAGAAGGAAGGCTACGCCTACAAGATGCTGAAGGAGGACACCTACAGCATCGTCCTGGAGAAGACCCCGCCCGGGAAGACGCAGTGCTCGGTGTGCTCGCGCCTGCGCCGGGGCATCCTCTACAACGCCGCCGTGCACCTGGGCTGCAACAAGATTGCCCTGGGCCACCACCGCGACGACCTCATCCACACGATGCTCCTGAACATGTTCTTCGCCGGGAGCCTCAAGGCGATGCCGCCGCTCCTGAGGAGCGACGACGGCCGCAACGTGGTCATCCGGCCGCTGTGCTACGCGCCGGAGAAGGAGATCATCCAGTTCGCGGAAGCGAAGCAGTTCCCCATCATCCCCTGTGACCTGTGCGGGTCGCAGGAGAACCTGCAGCGCAAGCGGATGCAGAAGCTGGTGGAGGACCTGGGCAAGGAGATCCCCAACGTCCGCCAGAGCCTGCTCAACGCGATGTCGAACGTGCGCCCCACGCACCTCTTGGACAAGACGCTGAACCCGGACCCGCTGAACGCGACGGAAGACGGGCCCGCGGTCACCCCCCCCACCACCGACACGCAAGGGAGCGCCAGTCCATGGCTCGAGAGCAGGCAGTGAAGGCGCGCAAGGAGCGCAACGCGGCGCTGGTGGAAGCCATGCTGCTGGCCGCCATGGCGGACGGCAGCGTGTCCCAGCGCGAGATGCAGACGCTGCTGGCGCGCGTGCTGGAGCGCCCGGAGTTCGAGGGCACGCAGTCCAACGAGCTGAACCTGCTGGTGGAGTCCAGCGCGGTGCGGCTGTCGGAGGCGCGCAACCTGGAGGAGGTGCTGTCCTCGCTGCGCCGCCGGCTGCCGGACCACAAGAACCGGATGCTGGCCTTCGGGCTGGCGGCGGCGGTGGCGCTGGCGGACCAGCGGGCCACGCGCTCGGAGCTGGGGCTGCTCAAGACGTTCCAGGCGGCGCTGGGCATCTCCGAGGACGAGGTCGCGCAGATCATCGACGTGATTGAACAGGGGGGCAGCCTGTCGGAGGCGCTGGGCGAGCCCCTGGAGCGGCTGTTCGCGGAGGTGATGGTGCTGGTGCTGGCGGCGGACGGCCAGCTCAAGGAGGCCGAGGCCCGCGCGATGGTGGAGAGCTTCGCGGCGGATCCGCTCTTCCAGAACGTGAGCCCGGAGCGGGCGCAGGGCTTCGTGAGCGAGTCGGTGGCGGCGCTGGCGTCGGACGGGCTGCCCCAGCGGCTGCACGTGCTGGCGCACGGGCTGGCCACGCACTCCCAGCGGGTGAAGGCGTACCAGCTGGCCACGAAGATTGCCCACGCGTCCGGGCGGACGAGCACCGCGGAGCAGCGCATCCTGGACCTGCTCCAGGCGACGTTCGGTCTGGCGGACGATGAAGTGGCGCGGTTGGACCAGCAAGGGTAAGCAGGGAGTCGCATGACCCCGCAAGTCCCCTCCGGTCCACGGCACTCCTTCCGTTTCGGCCTGCCGCCGTCGCTGGGCAGCGAGACGGCGCGCGAGCGCGCGGAACGGCTCGCGTCGTTCCTGCAGCGCGCGCTGGGCAAGCTGGTGGAGGTGAGCGTCGCCACCAGCTACGAGACCCTGGCGAAGGACCTGCTGTCGGGGCGCGCGGACGCGGCCTGGGCGCCGCCCTTCGTGTGCGCGCGCATGGAGGCCATGGGCGTGCGGGTGCTGGCGCGCGGGGTGCGCCGGGCATGTCCAGCTACCGCTCCGCGCTGGTGGGGCGGGCGGGCTCCGGGCTGACGCTGGAGAAGCTGAAGGGCTCCACGGCGGCGTGGGTGGACCGCGATTCGGTGGCGGGCTACCTGCTGCCCAGCGCGTACCTCAAGACGCAGGGGCTGGAGCCGTCGCGGGTGTTCGTGGCGCAGCAGTTCACGGGCTCGTACCAGGGCGCGCTGGAGGCGGTGCTGGAGGGCAGGGCGCAGGTGACGAGCGTCTTCTGTCCGCCGGCCTCCACGGGGCTCACGTTCACCACGGGCGTGGAGGACGTGCTGGGGCGGGGGATGGGCGCGAAGTTCGAGCTCCTGGCGTACACGGACGAGGCCCCCAACGACGGCGTGCCGGTGGCGATGGGGCTGCCCGCGCCGCTGGTGACGGCGCTGGAGGCGGCGCTGCTGGGGCTGACGGCCACGCCGGACGGGCAGGCGCTCCTGCGCGACATCTTCAACGCGGAGCGGTTCGAGGTGGCGCCGCGCATGGGCTACCGCGCGCTGTACCGCGTGGCCCTGGCCAGCCTGTAGCCGCGACGCGGTCTCGACGGAGCAGCGATCTACTTGTCGGAGTCGGGACCGTTGCCGCGCGCGGGGCGCCGGGCGGAGGAGACAGACCCTTCCGTGGGGCGAGCCGGCTTCGCGGGCACCTTGCCTCCGACGGAGTCCTCCGGTGCGCGCACGGCCTTCGCGGCGGAGCGGCTGCCGGTCGTGTCCGCGGAGGACTTCACGGCCTTCGCGGCGGGACGGCTTCCCGTGGAGCTCTCCGGCGCGCGCGACGGCTTCGAGGCGTCGGCGCGAACGGCCTCGTGCTTCGCCGAGGACGAACGGCCGGCCTCCCCGCGCACGGCCTCGTGCTTCGCGGTGGACAGGCCCGCGTCCTCATCGCTCAGGGGCCGGGTGTCCGCCAGGCTCGCGCCGGTGTTCTCCCGCGTCCTCGCACGGGCCGGGCGTCCGGGCGGCTCAGGCCGGAGGTCTCCCTCGT
>NZ_JBKGHJ010000497.1:0-5820 GCF_046520365.1 Corallococcus sp. 4LFB | reverse complement strand
CCCGGAAGCGGCCGCCATGGGGACCTCGTCACCGGACGGCAGGCGCGTCAGGCCCCGCGAGCGCGGCGACGGTGGCGACGACGGTGGCCTCGGTGGGGCCGTAGGTGTTGAGCAGTCGCACGCGGTCGCCCGCGACGTCCCGCCAGCGGGCGATGCGCTCCGGCAGCGCCGCCTCACCGCCGATGATGACGGTGCGGAGGGTGTCGGGCAGCCGGGCTGCGCCGGTGGACAGGCTGTAGGCCAGCTCGTGCCAGAAGGCGGTGGGCAGGTCGAGCAGGGTGATGCCCGCTTCGGCGCACGCCTCCATGAGTCGAGGCACCGACTGGAGCATCTCGTCGGTGCGCAGCACCAACCGCGCGCCCGCGCACAGCGTGACGAAGATCTCCTCCACGCTGGCATCGAAGTGGAGCGGAGCGAACTGGAGCACCCGGTCCTCGGGACCGACGCCGTACCGCTGCGTCGCCCCCGCGACGAAGTGGGCCAGGGCTCCGTGCGTGATCTGCACGCCGTTGGGCTGCCCCGTGGAGCCCGACGTGTAGATGACGTAGGCGAGCCGGGCCTCAGCGCTATCGCGTGCCTCCGACCGCTGGGCAATGGGCTCCACCGAGACGGAAGGCCCCTTCCCATCGGACGCGCTGTCGAGCCGGGCCTCGGCGCTATCGCGTGCCTCCGACCGCTCGGCAATGGGCTCCACCAAGGTGGAAGGCACCTTCCCCGCGGACGTGCTGTCGAGCCGGGCTTCGGCGATATCGCGTGCTCCCAACTCGGCAGTGAGGTCCTCTGCTGTGGCCGGTGCCTTCCCGGTGGACGTGCTGTTGTCAGCGGATGTCCCCAGGCTGGCGTTCTCCGTCGCACCCGGCGCGAAGGCGTCGCGCTGCTCCAGCCGCTGCACGACGAGGACACCCGGCACGGTCGGATCCGTGTCGGGGGAGGGACGCTCGGACACCACCATTACGGCGGGCCGCGCGTCCTGGAGGATGGCCGCGTTGCGCGTGGCCGGGCCGGCCGGGTCGATGGGCAGATAGCCCGCACCCGCGAACAGGACCCCCAGGCTGGACACGATGGCGTCGATGCCCCGGGGGACCTGCACCGCCACCGCCGTGTCGGGCCGCACGCCCGCTTCCACCAGCCGCGCCGCCAGCGCCCGCGACGCCGTCACCAGCTCGCGGTAGGTCATCCGCCAACGGCCGTGCTCCAGAGCGACCGCGTCCGGCCGGACGTCGGACTGGGCCTTCAGCAGCTCCAGCACCGGGCGCACCGTCGGCACCGGCCCGCCATCCAGCACGGAGCCCACCGCGCCGGTCGCGGAGCGCCGCACCGGCCGCTCAGGCTGCGCGAGCAACGACTCCAGCAGCTTGAGGAACCCTTGCTGATGCTCCTCGAGCGCGGCCTCCGTGTAGCAGGCCGGGTTCGCGTCCAGGTCCACGCGCAGGCCCGTCCCACCGGACCGCGCATGGAAGCCGAACGACAGGTCCTCCACCGGGCCCGCGGAGATGTTGTGTGCCGTGCCCGGCACACCCGCGAAGTCCAGGGCGTAGTCGAACGGCATGATGTTCACGACGGGACCGAACAGCTTGCGCTGCCCACCCACGAGGCGCAGGTCGCGGCGCAGCTGCTCGTAGCGATATCGCAGGTGCGGACGCGCGGCCTTCATCTCCGCCGCCACGTCGCGGGCCAGCGCGTACAGCCCCGCGTCCGGCCGCACGGGGATGCGCAGCGGCACGATGTTCATGGCCATGCACGGCACGCGCAGGGACGCCGAACCCAGGCGGCCCATCACCGGCAGGCCCAGCACGGCCTCCGCCGCGCCCGTGCGCTGGTGCAGGTAGCTGGCCGTCACCGCCAGCACCAGGTCGGACCAGCTCACGCCCGCCTGCTTCGCGCCCGCCTGAAGCGCCGCCATCAGCTCCGGCCGCAGGTGCTCCGAGCGCCGCAGGAAGCGCGACGACATGGGCGCCGCCTCCGCGAGCAGCGGAGGCACCGGCGCGTCCTCGAAGCGCCCCACCCAGAAGTCGCGGTCCTTCTGGAGCTGGGGACCGCTCCGGTACGCGACGTCCTCGTCCAGCACGGGCCCCAGCCGGCTGAACCCCGCCGGCGCGGCCTTGCCCGTCACCTCCGCCGTGTAGAGCTCCGCCACCCGCCGGGCGAGCAGCGAGAAGCCATAGCCATCCATGGCGATGTGGTGGATGCGCTGGAACCAGAAGGACCGCTCCGGCCCCACGGTGAGCAGCGCCTGCGCGAACAGCGGCCCCGTCTCCAGGTCCACCGTGCGGCCAGGTCCCTCCACATCCACTCCTGCGCGGCGGCCCAGGGATCGACCTCACCGCTCAGGTCCACGCGCTGGAGCGTCCAGTCCGTCCCTGCGTCGATGCGCTGGGCCGGCCCCTCCGCGCCCGCGACGAAGCGCGAGTGCAGCGCGTCCGCGTCCGCCATCGCCTTGCGAAGGGCGGACTCGAAGCGCGCCGGATCCACGGCACCCCGGAGCTCGATGCACTCCCCGGCGTTGTAGACGGGGCTCCGCGGGTCGAGCTGTTGCCCCACCCAGATGCCGTGCTGGGCCGCGGTCAGCGGGCGGGGGTCCTGGGATGGAGGGCGCATGACAGGGAGCTCCGAGGTCGGGTCAAGAGGCGCGAGCGCCAGGGGCCAGCGAGACAGGCTGCTTCGCGGCGAGCAGCGCGTACCAGTCGGTGAGCGTGGGCTTCTCCGCGAGCTCCACGAAGGACACCTCCGTGCCGCCCTGCCGCCAGCGCTCCACCAGGCTCATCAGGCGGATGGAGTCCATGCCGCGCTCCAGCAGGTTGTCGTCCTCGCCAATCGCCGACGCGGACTCCATCAGCAGCTCCGCCACGTCCGCGCGAAGCTGCTCGCGGTCCACGGAAGGGGCGGCCTCCTGTACCGGCATGGCGTCGATGAGCTGCTGCGTGGAGGTGACGAACGCGACCAGCTGCGAGGCGTAGTCGAGCGCCAGCCGGTGCTTCTCCAGGGAGAAGTCCGCCACCGCGTCCGCGACGAGGAACGGGCGCACCTCGCTCATGGAGCCGTCGCTGGCCGTCTGGAGGCAGCCGATGTGCGCGTAGATGCCGCAGATGATGAGCTGGTCGCGGCCCTGCTCGCGCATCAGGTCCATCAGGCGCGTGTTGCGGAACGCGCTGTAGCGCCACTTGGTGAGGACGGTGTCGCCCTCCGCCGGGGCGAGCGCTTCGATGATCTGCTGCTTCAGGCCGGCGCGGACGCCCGGGCCCCAGAAGTCCAGCTGGAGGCCGCGCTGCTCCGGCGTCTGATCTCCCGGCTGCGCGGAGTAGACGACGGGGATGCCCAGCTTCACCGCGTGCGCGCGCAGGCGCTGGATGTTGGCCACCAGGTCCGTCACCGGGGACTGGCCCTGCGGGAAGGCGTCCACGAAGTAGCGCTGCATGTCGTGGATGAGCAGGACGCAGCGCCGGGGCTCCGGCGTCCACGCAATCTTGTTCCGCGGCAGCTCCGCCGCGCCGGGCATGGAATAGGGGGCAATGGCAGGCAGTGCCATGGAGGGCTCCTGTTTCAGGGAGAAGGGGTGGAGAGGGACTGGCGCAGGCTGTCGCGCAGCGCCTTCTTGCTGACCTTGCCGACGCCCGTCTGCGGGAAGGCCGCGACGAACTCGATGCGGTCGGGGATCTTGAACGACGCCAGGCCGCGCTGGCGCAGGAAGGCGTTGAGCGCGGCGGGGGCGGGGGCCTCGCCGCGAGGGATGACGACGGCGCAGGTGCGCTCGCCCAGGAACCTGTCCGGGATGGCGACCACCGCGGCGTCGCTGACGGAGGGGTGCGCGAGCAGGTGGTTCTCCACCTCCTCCGCCGCGACCTTGTCGCCGCCCCGGTTGATCTGATCCTTCGCGCGCCCCTCCACCACGAGGTCGCCCTCGGGCGTCAGGCGCACCAGGTCGCCCGTGCGGTAGAAGCCGTCCGGGGTGAAGGCCTTGGCGTTGTGCGCCTCCGCCTTGTAGTAGCCGCGGATGGTGTACGGCCCGCGCGTGAGCAGGTGCCCCGTCTCGCCGGGAGCCACCGGCACGTCGTCGTCGTCCACCACGCGCAGCTCGTCCGCGTCCGACATGGGGCGGCCCTGCGTGGTGACGATGCGCGTCTCCGGGTCGTCCAGCCGCGTGTAGTTCACCAGCCCCTCGGCCATGCCGAAGACCTGCTGGAGTCCGCAGCCCAGCGTGGGGCGCACGCGCGCGGCGGCCTCGTCGCTCAGCCGGGCACCGCCCACCTGGAGGACCTCCAGGCTGGACAGGTCGTGCCTCTTCGCCAGCGTCGAGTCCAGCCACACCATGGCCAGCGGCGGCACCAGCGCGGTGACGGTGACGCGCTCGCGCTCGATGAGCGGGAAGGCCACGTCCGGGCTGGGGCTCAGCGCCATCACCGCGGTGCCGCCCGCGTAGAAGGTGCCCAGCACGCCGGGCGAGGAGAGCGGGAAGTTGTGCGCCGCGGGCAGCGCGCACAGGTACACCGTGTCCCGCGAGAACCGGCACACGTCCACGCTGGCGCGCAGGCTGTAGAGGTAGTCGTCGTGCGTGCGCGGAATGAGCTTGGGCACTCCGGTGCTGCCACCGGACAGCTGGAAGAACGCCACGTCCGACGGCGACGGCCCCTCCAGCGTCACGGGCTCCCTGGCGACGGACGCCAGCGCGGTGTGGCTCCCGGCGTCACCCAGCACCAGCACGTGCTGGAGCGTGGGCGTGGAGGCCTTCACCTGCTCCGCGAGCCCCCGGTAGTCGAAGCCACCGAAGCGGTCCGGGATGACATAGGCGACGGCCTCCGTGAAGGCGCAGAAGTAGCCGATCTCCGACGCGCGGTGCGCCGGCAGCGCGAACACCGGCAGCGCGCCCATGCGGAACAGCGCGAAGATGACCTCGTAGAACTCCGGCACGTTGGGCAGCTGCACCACCACGCGGTCCCGCGAGCGGATGCCCAGCGCGTGGAGGCCCGCGGCCAGGCGGTCCACGCGCGCGTCCAGCTCCGCGTACGTCCAGCGGTGCGCGCCGCCCACCAGCGCCACGCGCGTCCCGTAGTCCCGGGCGCGGTCGCGCAGCAGCTGGCCGAAGGTCTCCCCCCGCCAGTAGCCGGCCTCGCGGTAGCGCCGGGCGAAGTCCTCCGGCCAGGTGGGGCAGCCGGGCAGGTGTTCGCGAGGGGTGCTCACGGCTGCACCTCCAGGCCCAGGCCCATGGCCTGGAGCATGGTGCGGAACTTGGCCTCGGTCTCCGCGAGCTCCGCCTCCGGGGTGGAGCCCACGACGATGCCCGCGCCCGCGAACAGCCGCAGGGTGCGCTCGTCGGCCTCCGCGCAGCGGATGGTGACGGCCCACGTCCCGTCGCCGTTGGCGTCGCACCAGCCCACGGTGCCCGTGTAGTAGCCGCGGTGGAACGGTTCGAGGTCCCCGATGGCCGCGTGCGCCAGCGCCGTCGGGTGGCCGCACACCGCCGGGGTGGGGTGCATGGCCAGCGCCAGCGTCAGCGACGTGATGGACGGGTCCATCAGCTCGCCGGTGATGCGGCTGGACAGGTGCCACATCGTCTGCGTGCTCACGAGCGACGGGCCCCTGGGCACGTCCAGCGTCCTGCAGAAGGGCCGCAGCGCCTCCGCCACCGCGTCGATGACGACCGCGTGCTCGTGCAGGTCCTTGGGCGACGCCATCAGCCGCGTGGCCCGCGCCTGGTCCTCCACCGGATCCGCGCTGCGCGCCGCGGAGCCCGCCAGCGGATTGGCCAGGACCTGGAGGCCCGAGCGCGCCACCAGCAGCTCCGGGCTCGCGCCGATGAGCGTGCGCCGCCCGCGCCGGGGGCCG
>NZ_JBKGHJ010000496.1:0-5831 GCF_046520365.1 Corallococcus sp. 4LFB | reverse complement strand
CGGAGGCACCGCGCGGAAGGTCCCCGACGGGGCAGAGGCCACGGGCCGGGGAGCCGCCACCGGAGCGGCGGGCGCGGGCGCGTCCGACATGAAGTCCGCGAACGGGTCCTCCAGGTCCAGCCCGGACAGGTTCGTGGGCGACGGCAGCGGGGCCGCGGGCCGCCGGGCCGCGATGCCCGGGGACGACGTGGGCGGGTCGAACGGCATCGTCGCCCCTCCCGTGTCCACGTCGATGTCCACGTCCACGTCACCCCAGGTCTTCACCGGGGTCTTCACCGCGGGGGCGCCGGGCGCGTAGTACGCAGGTCCCGGGCGGGTGACCTCCCCGGTGGGCTCCGGGGCGTCTCCGAACGCCTGGAACGGGTCCGCCTGCACGGCCGGAGGGGCGGCTGGCGGAGGGGCGCTCAGGGCGGGCGCGGGCTCACGCGCCACCCGGAAGGTGTTCTGGCATTTGGTGCAGCGGACCTTCACCCCTTTTTCCGTCACCTTCTCGTCGGGGATCTTGAACCGCGTCTGGCACTGTTCACACTGGACGATCATGGGGTCGGGTCGGGGGGACTCGAAGCATAGGCCCACCCGCCAACCACTGCGAGCCGGACCCGGGCAACTTGCTCGCTTCCGACCCCTTTGATACGAGGTTCGCCCCTTTGGAAATCAGGTAGTAAACCAGTAAATGCCAAGGCGCAGCCGGGGTCGGAGACGACAGACATGAGCGAGGCCGAGCAAGCAAACGCTCCCAGCAGCAACAAGGAGCCGAAGATCATCAAGCGCTACACGAACCGGAAGCTCTACGACACCGTGGAGAGCCGGTACGTCACGCTCGATGAGATCGCCGCGATGATCAAGGAGGGCACCGAGGTGCGGATTGTCGACAACCGCACGAAGGAAGACCTGACCTCCGTCACCCTCGCGCAGATCATCTTCGAGGAGGAGAAGAAGAAGAACCAGATGCCGCTGTCGGTGCTGCGGGAGATCATCCGCCACCCCGGCGAGTCCATCTCCGGGTTCATCCAGAAGGAGGTCACGCCGCGCGTGGCCTCCATCCGCGAGGAGGCCGAGCAGCGGCTGGACAAGCTCCTGCGCCGCGAGGACGGCAGCCTCCAGGAGGCCCCCCCGGACGCGGCCGCCGCCACGCCCGCGCCCCAGGCGGAGGGCAACGCCGCGAGCCTCAACCCGGCGGAGCTGCTCAAGGCCAGCCAGCGCGCCTTCGAGGACTTCCAGCGCCGCATCGACGAGCGCGTGAAGCAGGTGGTGGAGAACCTCACCGGCAACCTCCCCGCCCTGGGCCGCGACATGCAGGCGCTCTCTCAGCGGCTGGAGGAGCTGGAGAAGAAGCTCGACGCCGTGGAGAAGGGCGACAAGCAGGACCCCGGCGCGTCCTGAAGCAAGCGCCGGTGCGGCTGAAGGCACGTGGCGCCCGCGAGGAAGCGGGCGCCGCCGCTCAGGCCACCTTCGGCGCGGTCCGCTTGCGCTTCACCGGAGCGCAGCCGCCGTCAATCTCCGCCGCGATGGCCGCGAGCATCCGCGCCCCCGGGCTCCGGGGCGCGTACTCCCGGATGGTCTTCCCGTGGCTCTGCGCCTCGTCCATCTGGCGCACCGTCTCTGCCAGCTCCGCGCACCCGTCCAGCGCCACGCGGCGGTGTTCACCGCGAGCGTCGTCTTGCAGGTGCCGCCCTTCTCGTTGATGAACGCGATGCGCCGCAGGGCCTGGGGTGCGGCGCGCGCTACGCCTTCTTCTTCGAGGACGTGTTCGACACGAGCGTGTCCACCTTGCCCTCGACGGACGCGAGCAGCCGCTCCAGGTCGTCCACCTTCGAGCGCAGCTGCTCCAGGTCCGCCGTGGACGGCAGGTTCATGGCCGACAGCGCCGTGCGCAGCGCGGAGTCCAGCGTGCCCTTCGCCGCGAGCGAGCGGGACACCAGCCCCTGCACCGCCGCCACGAACTTCTCGTTGGACAAGAGCTGCTGCGCGAGCTTGCCCACGCGCTCCTCGCCCGTCTCCACGAGCTTCTTCATCACCGGGTTGTTCTTGAGCATGTTCTTGGAACCGTTCAGGTCCGGCCCGCTCCCGGACCAGGCGACCGGGCCGGCGGGACAGGCGGGACGTCAGGAAGAGGACGCCGCACTCTGGGAGGGGCCAACGCGACGTGTCAAGCAGGGGAACAATGGGGATTTCTGCTCGTGGACTCTCGTTGACTCTCCGGGGGGCCATCCCTACGGTTCGCGCGCCCTCTATGGCCGGACTGCTCGACAAACGCCTGTGGATCGTCTCTGGCAAGGGGGGCGTGGGGAAGACGACCGTCGCCGCCGCCCTGGCCCTCGCCTCGGTGCGCGCGGGTCGGCGCACCCTGGTGTGTGAAGTGAACACCCAGGAGCGCGTCAGCCGCTTCCTGGAGCTGCCCGAAGCGGGCCCGGAGGTGAAGCTGCTGGAGGAGAACCTCTGGGCGGTGAACGTGCGCCCCCAGGAGGCCATGCGCGAGTACGGCCTGATGGTCCTGCGCTTCGAGACCCTCTACAAGACGGTCTTCGAGAACCGGCTGGTGCGCTACTTCCTGCGCTTCATCCCGTCGCTCCAGGAGCTGGTGCTCCTGGGGAAGATCATGTTCCACCTCCAGGAGAAGCTGCCGGACGGCCGCTGGAAGTACGACACGGTGGTGCTGGACGCGCCCGCCACCGGCCACGCCATCTCCTTCCTGAGCGTGCCGCAGGTGCTGCTGCAGACGGTGCCGCCGGGGCCCATGACGCGCGAGGCGATGAAGATGCGCGACCTGCTGGTGGACCCCTCCGTCACCGCCGCGGTGCTGGTGGCGCTGCCGGAGGAGATGCCGGTGAACGAGGCGCTGGAGCTGCACGGCGCGCTGCGGGACAGGGTGCACATCCGCACGCACGCGGCGGTGCTCAACCAGGCCTTTCCTCTGCGCTTCACGGAGGCGGACCTGGAGGCGCTCTCGGGCCACCCGGAGCTCATGCGCGTGGCCCAGGCGCACCATGACCGGGCGTCGCAGGCGGTGCTCGCGGGCACGAAGCTGGAGCGCAACCTCCACGCGCCGGTGTACACGGTGCCCAGGCTGTTCGTGCCGCGCTTCGGACGCGACGCGGTGGAGACGGTGATGGGGCACCTGGACGCGATGGTGAAGGGAGGCACGGGAGCATGACGGCGCTGCAAGCGGCGCTCGCGAACAAGCGCGTGCTCATCTGCGTGGGCTCCGGTGGCGTGGGCAAGACGACGGTGGCGGCGACGCTCGCGCTGCGCGCGGCGGTGGATGGCCGCCCCAGCATCGTGTGCACCATCGACCCGGCGAAGCGCCTGGCCAACTCGCTGGGCCTCTCCGGCCTGGGCAACACGGAGGCGGAGGTCCCCGCGTCGGTGCTGGAGCCCTTGGGCGTGAAGCCCAAGGCCGCCCTGCACGCGATGATGCTGGACATGAAGGCCACCTGGGACGACCTCATCACCCGCGTGGCCCCGCCGGAGCAGCGCGAGCGCATCTTCGCCAACCGCTTCTACCAGTCCCTCTCCACGGCCCTGGCGGGCAGCCAGGAATACATCGCCATGGAGAAGGTCTGGGACCTGCGCCGCAGCACGGACTACGAGCTGGTGGTGCTGGACACGCCGCCCACCGCGCACGCGCTGGACTTCCTGGACGCGCCCAACCGGGTGCTGGACTTCCTGGACAACGAAGCGGCCAAGTGGCTCCTCACGCCCGCGCTGAAGGCGGGCAAGGTGGGCCTGTCCCTCTTCAACCTGGGCGGCAGCTACGTGACGCGCGCGCTGTCGCGCTTCACCGGCACGGAGATGCTCCAGGAGCTGTCCTCCTTCATGGTGACGCTCTCCTCCATGAACGAGGGCTTCCGCGAGCGCGCCCGCGGCGTGCGCGAGCTGTTGGAGGACAAGACGACGGGGTTCGTGCTGGTGACGAGCCCCAACCCGGAGCGGCTGGACGAAGCCATCCACTTCCACAAGCTGCTCGGGCAGAACCGCATGGAGATGACGGCCATCGTGGTGAACCGCGTGCACCCCATGCCCACCCCCGCGCAGTGGGCGGACGCGGCCACGCTGACGCCCACCCGGCGCGCGAAGGTGGAGGAGACGCTGCGCGAGACCCAGGTGCTGGCGCAGCAGGACCTGGAGGGCCTGGCGCAGCTGCGCGCGGCCTGTCCGGGCACGCCCCTCATCCAGGTGCCCCGCTTCGGGCTGGACGTGCACGACCTCACCGCGCTGTGGGGCACCGGCCGCTACCTCCTGGGCGACGACGTGCTCGCCTGAGGGCCCTCCCCCACCCCGGGTGACACGCCGTGGGCGCCGGGCATATCCGGCGCGCGCGGCCGTTCATGCCGGGCAGGCGGGCGACAGAGCACCGGAGCCCTGCCCGCATTAGAATAGCGGGCGCTTGAAGCCATCCGGGGAACCTGTCGGGTCTCCGGGGTGTCGATGTCCGGGACCACGCCGGGTGACGCGGGTGTCCGGACGGGAGCGGGTGCATGCACGGCAGGAAGCGGATGGAGGCAGCCGGAGTCGCCCGGCGGTGGCTGTGGGTGGGCGTGCTGGGCCTGGGCCTGACGCTCACGGGCTGCCGCACGACGGGCGCGGCGGCGAAGCCGGACGCCACGGCGAACAAGCAGGTCGTGGAGTTCGACCCCGTCATGGTGACGGCGGACCTGGAGCTGGACAAGCTCAACGACGAGGAGCTCTTCGCGGGCGGCACCTCCGCGTTCGCCGCCAACGACTTCAAGCAGGCGGCGCGCTACTTCGGCCGGCTCGCGGACTTCCACCCCAACAGCCCGCACCGCCGCCAGGCCCTCTACAACGCGGGCCTCGCGCACCAGCGCCTCAAGGAGTGGGACGACGCCTACGGGCGCTTCTCCGACCTGGCGGATCCGGAGAAGGGCCAGGGCGACGCGCTGGACGCGTCCTTCCGCGTGGCGGAGACGCTCTACCACCTGGAGCGCTACGAGGAGGCCACGAAGCTGCTGACGACGCTGGCCGCGCGCGAGGACCTGCCCGCGGGCCGCCGCATCGAGGCCCAGGTGCAGCAGGGCATCTGCCAGGTGGAGGCCGGCCGCACCGACGACGCGGAGGCGACGCTGCGCAAGGCGCTGGCCGCGTATGACGCCCTGCCGGACAAGGCGGAGGTGGAGGACTACTTCCCCGCGCAGGCGCACTTCTTCGTCGGGGAGATCTACCGGCTGCACTACGAGGCCGTGAAGCTGGAGGCCAGCCGGGGCAGCGACGGCCTGGCGCAGGACCTCAACTACAAGGCGGAGCTGCTGCTGTCCGCGCAGGGCCACTACCTGCGCTCCATCCGCGTGGGCAACGGCTACTGGGCCACCGCCGCGGGCTCGCAGATTGGCGCCCTCTACGAGAACCTCTACGAGCACATGGTGAACTCGCCCACGCCCCCGGAGCTCGACGGCGAGGAGGCGGAGGTCTACCGCCAGGAGCTGCGCAAGAAGATCCGCGTGCTGCTCACCAAGTCCATCAACATCTACGAGCGCACGCTGGAGGCCGCCGAGCGCATCGGCTCGCAGAGCGCCTTCGTGGACCGCACCCGCCAGAGCCTGGAGAAGGTGAAGTCGCTCCTGCTCGCGGACGCCGACACGGAGCCGGGCGAGGTCTCCGTGCCCATGCCCGCCTCCCGCGCGGGCGCGAGGCACCGCTAGAGCGCTCCGCCGGCCATGGAACCGCTCTTCACCCCGGAGCAGCTCGCCGACATCCACGCCTACCACCAGCCCTATTACATCCGGGCGGCGGTGGAGCCGCTGGTGCGGCTGGCCCTGTCGGCGCTGCTGCTGGCCGTGCTCGTGCGGCCCGTGTACCGGGGAGCGGCGGCCGCG
>NZ_JBKGHJ010000495.1:0-5870 GCF_046520365.1 Corallococcus sp. 4LFB | reverse complement strand
GGCACCCGTGGCGGGCTTGGTGGCGGCGGCGGCCCCGGCGGCGGCGCGTCCGTCTTCGCGGCCTCGCCGGAGGGCAGGCGCATGGTCTCGTAGCCCTTCAGCTCGTTGAGCAGCTCCTTGAGCGCGTCCGGCTTGGAGAACAGCTCGTAGAGCTCGCGGCGCAGGTCCTTGCGGTTGTCGATGTTCGACTGCATCTCCACGAGGAGCGTCTTCAGGAGCAGCAGCGCCTTGAGCTTCGGCACGTGCTTGACGATCTCATCCGGGTGGAAGGACTTCATCCGGTCGATGGGGAGCGTGACGCTCAGCTCCTCCTCCACGTCCGGGTTGATGCGGTTGGCGACCTGGAACCTGGCGGACATCTTCATGTCCTTCATCAGCTCGTCCAGGTTGCGGCCATCCACGGAGCGCAGCTTGCGCGTCTCCAGGTCCGTCTTGCGGTCCTCGGAGGTGCCCAGCGAGTAGTCGCCCATCACCAGCAGGCGCAGCGGCAGGTTCACCGTCTCCTGCTCGCCGTTGATGGTGGTGCGGTACGTGAGGGTGATGCGGGATTTGGGCAACTGGTCCTGAATGGCCACGGTGACTCCCTGACAATCGCAGTGCGCTTCTTCCCCCCGTACTACTGGAGCCGCCCCGGGAGTACGCCCTGCCGAGTGAACATTTACAGCCTAGGCGCGATCAGGAATTCCCGTCAACCAGCCGACATGACAGGTCTAGCGGGGTTCGGATGATCGCAATTGTGCGGTGTCCCCCGAAAACAGGAGGACCTCCTGGGTCTGTTCCGGGCCTCCTACCAGGGGCTCGTAGCCCAGATGGCTGCCGTCCTGGAGCCGGGCGAAGCTGCTCTGATCCCGCAGGCACAGGACGACGGTGAGGGCGAGCGGCGTCTCCGCGAGGCTCGGGAGGATGCGGGTGTTGAGGCGCCGGCGGGCCTCCACGGCCCAGGGGATGCCGGTGCCGGAGTGCGGCTCGTTGAGGAACAGCCGCACCTCCACGCCGCCGGTGGGGACGGTGGCGAAGCCGCCCACCGCGCTGCCGTCCCCGAGCGCGGCGGCGCCCAGGCGGATGCCCTTGGCCTCGATGCGCTGGCGGCGCGTCTCGCGGCGCACCAGCACCTCCGCCTCCGGGAAGACCTTCGCGAAGAGCCAGTGCAGGCTGCTGGGGCACGCGAGGCGCAACAGGCGCAGCCGGTGGGAGGTGTTGTGCTCCCAGCCGGGCAGCAGGGCTTCGTCGCGGTCCGGGAACTGCCCGCGAAGCGCGTCCGCAGCAGCAGGTGGTCGAAGTAACCCAGGAAGTCCGCCATCGTGTCCTGCTCCAGGCGGTCCATGGCCTGGAAGAGGAAGGACGGCAGCGGCGTCTGGACGCTGAGCAGGCCCAGGTTGACGGTGATGACCACGCGCTTGCGCGGCTGACGGGTGAACTCGATGGCGTGCACCAGGTGCGGCTGGTGCACGGTGCTGCGGTGGCTGCGGAACTCCACCTCCGCCTCGCCGTAGCCCTCCTTGGCGAGCAGGTCCAGGAGCGCCGGCACGTCGAAGCCGCGGATGCGCTCGGTGATGCGCTCCTCGACGGTGAGCTTGCGGCCCGGCTGTTCGCGCTCCAGTGGCATGGGGGTTATTCGTCGTACTCGGAGCCGCCGCCGCGGCCCTGGCCCTGGCGCTGCTGGGCGACGAGGAACGCGTCCAGGTCCACGCGGTAGAGCTGATCCATGGCGCGGAAGGACAGCGTCTCCGTGTTGTGCAGCATGGGCTCGATGGACTCCGCGTGCTGCGCGAGGCCGTTGAAGAAGCCGGAGAAGAGCTGCGGCAGGTACACGCGCGGGTCGAACCGCTCCACGGTGGCGAGCACGTCCACGGCGATGACGCTCGCCTTGCCGTAGTCCTCGCGCTCCACCAGCGCTTCAAAGGCAGACAGCTTGCGCACCAGCTGCGCGAGCGCGGGCGACATGGGCACGCTGGGGCCGGCGTCCGGAGCGGCGTCCTGGGCCCTGGCGCGGGCGGCCTTCTTCACGCGCGCGGGGCGGGCCTCCTCTTCCTCCTCCCCGTCGTCGTCCTCTTCCTCCTCGTCGTCGTCCTCGTCGTCGTCCGGGCCCGCGGCGGCGGCGAGCTCGGCCTGCTGGGGCTCCTCCGGCGGGGGCAGGAAGGGCACGCCCTGGGCGTGGGAGCGCAGCGCGCCGAGCAGCGTGCGCATGGCGTCCATGCAGGCGGGCTTCTGGAGGATGGCGAGCGCGGCGATGAGCGGGTCGCCCAGGGTCAGGGCCTCTTCCATGGGCTCGCGGTTGCCGGGCGCGCACCAGGCCTGCCACTGCGCGTCCTTGAGGCGCGTGTGGTGCTCCAGGTGCTTGCCCATCATCTTGAGCAGCCAGCGCAGGCCGGTGTCCGCGAAGACGAGCTTCTTCTCCATGGGGCCGAAGAAGTCCCAGTTCTCCGTCAGCGTCCGCTTTAGGGAGCGGAACAGGACGGGCAGCGCCTTCATGCCGTCCGCGAAGAAGTGGCCGAAGAGGTACGGCCCCACGAGGCGCACGTCGCGCACGCCCTCGCGCAGGAGCACCGCGGCGGCGCGGGCGGCGTCCGCGTACTCGCTCTTGGCGACCAGGCCGGTGATGGCCTCCAGGCGCGGATCCGGGCCCTCGGACTCGTCCAGCGGCACGGGGGCGCTGGAGAACTCCGTGTCGAGCAGCGTGAAGTCGACGGGTTCCACCACCAGCGCCGGGCTACCCATCGATGGCCACCATCTGTCCGGGGGAGACGACCTGGATGACGCCGCCGTAGCTGCACATGCACTTGGAGTTGCTCTCCAGCGCCGGCATGTTGCCGATGAGCACCTTGGGGCACCCGGGCACCCAGGGGGCCGCGGTGGCGGGGATGCAGGGCATGGGGGTCAGGACCCCGAGGGCCGCCGCGGTGGCCGCCGCCACCATCGGGTTCGCCAGCGAGTTGCACATGCCGAAGGGCAGGATGTTCAACAGCGGCTTGTTGTCCATGATGTTCGCCGCAGGCGTCGTGGCCATCACCCGGTTCACGGGAAGGACCATCAGCGACGAGGGCGCCACCCCGAAGCTGCATTGGAGCATTGCTCCCATCACGACCTGGACACCCATGTGCCGCTCCTTTTCACCGCGCTGGCGACGGGACATCTTCGCCCGAAGCGGCAGCGCTTTCCAGCAGACGTCCCCTGAGGGCGGTGAGGGCCTGGAACATCGGGTCCTTCGCCTTGCGGTGCAGCGCGCCGGTGAAGAACTGCGAGGCGCACCACGCGTCGTCGACCGCGCCCTTCACCCGGTGGGGAAAGAGCGCAAAGAACTCGATGCGGTCGGGTAGGAAGTCCCCGCCCAGGAGCATCTCGATGCGCCGGTTGAGCTCCTGCTCGCCGGACGGGGGAGCAGGCGTGGCCCCGGTGAAGGCCAGGAGGATGAAGCGGGCATGGCTGGCGAGGCCGCCCGTGGACACCGGCACCACGCTGGTGCCCGCGAGGAACGGCACGTCCTCCAGCGCGGCGGTGACCTCCTTCGCGGAGTAGGCGCGGCCGTCGTGCCGGAAGCCCTGCGTGCCCCCGTAGTGGTAGCGCTGGCGGATCCGCGCGAGCAGGACGTGGCCCGGCGGGCGGTCCTTGTCCGGCAGGAGCGTGAAGACGCCCACGTCCGAGGGAGCCCCCTGCCCGCTCTCGTTCGGATCCTTCAGCGTCCACGCGCGGCCCGGGACGGGGAAGACGTCCGTGTGCACGTCCGTCGTCGCCTCCGTCACGCCGCGCGACGACACCAGCACCGCGCCGCCGGCCGAGGCGTCGATGAGGATGTTGGAGGACGGCACGGCCTGGAGGCCGCATTGCTTCACCCAGGTGCGCCACGCCTGGGCGTCGTAGGGCTCCTCCGGGTTGCGGAACCAGTGCTGCACGTTGCGCAGGGATGCCCGGTGGCGCAGGAGCAGGTCGCGCAGCTTCGGCGTGACGCCCAGGGCGCGCAGCGGGTGCTCCAGGAGCGGGGCCGGGTTGAGCGCCAGGTCCGCCATCTCCAGGTGCAGGTAGGTGGCGCCGCGCAGCAGCGTGGCGAAGAGGAGCGCCGGCAGGTGCTGGAGCACCGGGAAGTCCGGCGCCGCGAGCAGGTCCCCCGGCGCCAGGCCGAAGGTGAGCATCCCGTCGCCGATGGCGCCCTTCCACGCGTTCTCCGCGGTGAGGGGCACGGGCGTGTGCGGCGGATCCACCAGCGGCGAGAAGAGCAGCCCCACCACGTCCGTGGGCTTGTACGTGTGGGACGTGAAGCCCGGCGCTCCCCTCCCCTGGCTCTTGAGCAGGAGCGGTTCGTGGCCCTTGAGGAGCGGGAGCTGGTGGGGCTCGGCGGCGATGAAGTCCGGCTTCAGGGCGTCCAGCCGGGTGGCCATGGCGCGCGGGCCCATGGGCGGCAGGAGCGTGAAGCAGCCTCCCAGCTTCAGCGTGGCCAGGAGCGACACGAGCAGCTCCTGCCCCACGCCGTGCACCAGGCACACCTTCGCGCCCGGCGCGACGCCCTGATCCGCCCACTCGCTGGCGCGGCGCGAGGCCAGGTCGTGCAGCGTGCGGTAGCCCACGGCCTGCCAGCCCTGGATGCGCGCGTGCGTGCGGAACGCGGGGCGCTCCAGCGCGACGTGGCGCACGATGAGGTCGTGGAAGAAGTCGTACTGCTGGCCCGGGCGGCTCTTGGGCGGCGGGGCACCCCGGCCCGCGTGGGCCTCCGCGAGCGCGGCGGCGAACCCGTCCGGATCCTCCCAGCTCTCCTGCCACCACTTCGGGGCCCCGGACTCCGGGGCGAAGCCGGCTTCCAGCTGCCGGAGGATGTCCTTCACGTCGAAAGGCATGGGTGTCTAGCGCGAGGGAAAGTCGAAGCCGACCTTCACCATGAAGCGGACCTTGGAGCGCACGTTGCTGTCCGGGGCGTAGTCGATGGGGGTCGCCCCGCGCTTCGCTGGCGTCTGCTGTGGCTTCGCGCGTTCGATGGACGTGGGCACGACGGCGCGCACCAGCGGGTGGCGGGCCTGGAGCGGCGGCACGTGCATGTCCACGTCGCGGCCGAAGAGCCACGCGCCGCAGCGCCAGAGGACGTCGTGGCGCCGGATGAGCAGCGTCCAGAAGCGGTCGCGCGTCTCCGTGGCCTCGAAGAGCAGCGGCGAGCTCCCGGTGTCGCGGCCTTCGCCCGGGGCCGCGAGCAGGGCGCGCAGCTGCTGCGCGACGCGCTCCACCTCGTTCACGTCCTCGGGCGTGACGGGCGAGCGGCCGGCGAGCTTCGCCTCGTGCTGGCGGAACAGCGCGATGAGCCCCAGGCAGTCCCCCACCACGTCGCGGTGGCCCTCCGCGTGGGCGGCCGTCACGTCGCCAGCGGAGAGGAACGAGGCCTCCGCGAGCGCCTCCGCCGTCTTCAACAGCTTGCGGCGCAGCTGCTGCGCACGGTCGAAGAGGGTTCCGAAGGAGCTGGCCCGCATGTCGCGCTGGACGCGCAGCGCGGCGAAGGCCAGGCCCTGGGCGAGGAGCGGCAGGTCGCGCAGCTCGGCCACGTTCACGCCGGGGAGCGTGGCGACCTCCGCCTCGCGGGCCAGCACGCTGTCCACGCCGCGCTTCGTGTTGTGGAAGGCGAGCGCGATGTTGGAGCGGCACTCCTCCACGGCGCCTTCGAGGGCTCGCGCGGGGGCCAGGAACACGTCATAGCCTGGCTCGGAGCCAAGGGCTTCCAGCTCGGCGATGTCGTCGGGCCCCAATCCCGCTGTCGCGTGCTGGCCTCCAGCCATGCCGGGCAGGATAGCGGGCAGCTCCGGGCGTCACAACCTGGCGCCCTGCCCTGCCTGCCCGCGGGCCTGCCGGGTCGCCCGGGCGGAGGCCGACCGGCGGGGATGCGCGGCGCGCCGGCC
>NZ_JBKGHJ010000494.1:0-5949 GCF_046520365.1 Corallococcus sp. 4LFB | reverse complement strand
CGGCGGGAGCGCGCGGCGGCTCCTGGCGGCTGAGGGCGTTGTGGGCGTCGGTGAGGCGCTTGAAGATGCGCTCCAGCCGGGCGCGGAAGCTGCCCAGGTTCTTGCCGAAGTAGCGGTCCGGGTGGAAGCGGCGGGAGGCGTTGTAATAGGCCTGCTTCACCTCCTGGGGGCTGGCGCCCCGGGCCACGCCCAGCACCGCGTGGTGGTCCATCCCGTCCAGCGAGCGCTCCATCTCGATGATGTCGCGCTTCTGCTCGGGCTCCAGGTCCACCTCCTCCGCCATGGCGGCGTCCACCACCGGGGCGGCGGGAGGGGCGCGCTGCACCACCCGGGCGGGGACGATGGCCCCCTTGGCGCGCAGCGACAGCAGCACGGCGATGGTGCGCGCCTCTCCCAGCGAGGAGCGCGACAGGACGGCGTCGATGCGCTCGACGCGGCCCACCAGCGCCAGCACCGAGCCCTCCTCCGGGCTGAGCTGGAGTCGGGCCGGGTCCAGGTGGGGCACCGTCGCGATGTGGTCGGTCCTGCCCCCCAGGCCGACGATGGGGTTGGGCGCGCTCAAGGTGTCACGTTCCGCAAGCTGGCGAATCCCCGAGTGTAGGTGTGCGGGAAGCGGGGCGTCAAACTTCCCGGGTCCGTGGGACCCCTCCCCTTTCTACAGCGAGGAGAGGACACGCTGGAGGATGCCCAGCGCTTCGTCCAGTTCCTTCGTGGAGATGATGAGGGGCGGGGCGAAGCGGAGGGTGGTGTCCCCGGCGGCGTTCACCAGCAGGCCGGCCTCGCGCAGCTTCGCGATGACGGGGGCGACCTCCCGGTCCAGCTCCACGCCCAAGAGCAGCCCCAGCCCGCGCACGGCCTTGACGCGCCCTTCTGGCAGCGCGGCCTGGAGCGCTCGCGCCCCGGCGAGCAGGTGCTCCCCCTTCGCCTGCACGTCCGCCAGGAAGCCGGGCTGGCGCAGCAGCCGCATCACCACGTTGCCCGCGGCGGCGGACACCAGGTTGCCTCCGAAGGTGGAGCCGTGGGTGCCCGGGGAGAGGCTGACGGCCAGCTCCTCGCGGCACAGCATGGCGCCGATGGGCAGCCCGTTGCCCAGCGCCTTGGCCAGGCTGATGGCGTCCGGCCGGATGCCGTGGTGCATGAAGCCGAAGGGCTGGCCGGTGCGGCCCATGCCCGTCTGGACCTCGTCCACGAGCAGCAGCAGGCCCTGCTCGTCACAGAGGGCGCGCAGGCCCTGGAAGAAGCCCGGGGGCGCCAGGCGCACGCCGCCCTCGCCCTGGATGGGCTCCACCAGGATGGCGGCGGTGTTGGGCCCGATGGCGCGGCGGACCGCGTCCACGTCGCCGTAGGGCAGGTGCCGGAAGCCCTGGGGCAGCGGCTCGAAGCCGGCGTGGTACTTCGGCTGGCCGGTGGCGGTGACGGTGGCCAGCGTGCGGCCGTGGAAGCCCTTCTCGAAGGAGAGGATCTCGAAGCGCTCCGGCGTGCCCCGGTCCTTCATCACCTTGCGCGTCAGCTTGATGAGGGCCTCGTTGGCCTCCGCGCCGGAGTTGCAGAAGAATGCGCGCGGCAGCCCGGCCCAGTCGGTGAGCTGCTCGGCCAAGTCTATCTGCGGCTGCGAGTAGAAGGCGTTGGAGACGTGCCACAGCGTGTCCAGCTGCGCCTTGGCCGCCGCGACCACCTCCGGGTGGCAGTGGCCCAGGGCGCACACCGCGATGCCGCCGATGCAGTCCAGGTACACCTTGCCATCCGCGTCCCACACCCGGGTGCCCTGCCCGCGCACCAGCGCGATGGGTTGCTGCTTGTAGTTCTGCAGCAGGTGCTGCTTCGCCTTCTGGATGAGGGGCTCGTTGCCAGGGGCGGACGCGGGGGACGGCGGCGCTTGCAAGGTGGGGTACCTCTCTCTGCTCATGACGCGGTGGGACGACGCGGCGGACCCTAGCGCGCTAGAGGATGTAGCGCGACAGGTCCTCGTCCTGGACGATGGCGCCCAGGCGCTCGCGCACGTAGGCGGCGTCCACCTGGAAGTCGCGCGGGCCCTGTTCGCTGGCGGTGAAGGACACCTCGTCCAGCAGGCGCTCCAGCACGGTGTGCAGCCGCCGCGCGCCGATGTTCTGCGTGCGCTCGTTGGCCTGCTGGGCGATGCGGGCGACCTCCGCCACCGCGTCGTCGGTGAAGGACAGGCGCACGCCCTCCGTGGCGAGCAGCGCGGTGTACTGGCGCATGAGCGAGTTCTTGGGCTCGCGCAGGATGCGCACCAGGTCCTCGCCGGACAGCGCCTCCAGCTCCACGCGGATGGGGAAGCGGCCCTGGAGCTCCGGGATGAGGTCCGACGGCTTGGAGACGTGGAACGCGCCCGCGGCGATGAAGAGCATGTGGTCCGTCTTCACCTGGCCGTACTTCGTGTTGACGGCCGAGCCCTCCACGATGGGCAGGATGTCGCGCTGCACGCCCTCGCGCGACACGTCCGGGCCCCCGCCGCCCTTGCCGCCCTCGCGGCTGGCGATCTTGTCGATTTCGTCGATGAAGACGATGCCGCTGGACTCGGCGCGCGCCACGGCCTCGCGCTGGACGCGGTCCGGGTCCACCAGCTTCTGTGCTTCTTCCGCGCGCAGCACCTGGAGCGCCTCCGGCACGCGCAGCTTGCGCTTCCGGGTGTTCTTCATGCCCGGCATGTTCTTGAACAGGTCCTGGAGGTTGACGCCGATCTCCTCCATGCCCTGGCCGCTGAAGTTGCGCATGAAGGTGGGGCTGCTCTCGCTGGTCTCCACCTCCACGGTCTGATCATCCAGCGTGCCGGCGCGCAGCTGGGCGCGCAGCTTCTCCCGCTCGCTGTCGCCCAGCGGCGAGGGCGCGGGGGCCGGCGGGGGCGAGAAGCCGAACGGCGGCGACGACGCGGTGCGCGTCTGGCCGCCGTTCTTGATGAGCTCCATCAAGCGGTCCTCGGCCAGCTCCTCCGCGCGCGGCTTGACCTTCTCCGTCTCCTCCTCGCGCACGAGCGCGATGGCGGACTCCACCAGGTCGCGGATCATCGACTCGACGTCGCGGCCCACGTAGCCCACCTCCGTGAACTTGCTGGCCTCCACCTTCACGAACGGGGCCTGGGACAGCTTCGCCAGGCGGCGGGCGATCTCCGTCTTCCCCACGCCGGTGGGGCCAATCATGATGATGTTCTTCGGGTAGATCTCATCCCGCAGGTCGTCCGGCACCTGCTGGCGGCGCCACCGGTTGCGCAGCGCGATGGCGACGGCGCGCTTGGCGTCGTTCTGCCCGACGATGTAGCGGTCCAGCTCGCTGACGACCTCGCGAGGCGTGAAGGCGGACAACTTGCGCGATTCGGCCACGGGGCGGTCCTCTCAGAGCTCTTCGTAGGTGACGTTGGAGTTCGTGTAGACGCAGATGTCCGCGGCGATGGCCATGGCCTGCGTGCAGATGTCCCGGGCGGACAGCTGCGAGTGCGCCTGGAGGGCGCGTGCGGCGGCGAGCGCGTAGTGGCCGCCGGAGCCCACGGCGGCGATGCCGTGGTCCGGTTCGATGATGTCGCCCGCGCCGGAGAGGATGAAGGTCTTCTCCTTGTCCGCGACGATGAGCAGCGCCTCCAGGCGGCGGAGGAAGCGGTCGGTGCGCCAGTCCTTCCCCAGCTCCACGCAGGCGCGGGCGAGGTTCTTCTGGTGCTCCTTGAACTTGGCCTCGAAGCGCTCGAAGAGGGTGAACGCGTCCGCGGTGCTGCCCGCGAAGCCGGCGATGACCTGACCGTCGCCGATGCGGCGCACCTTGCGCGCCGTGTTCTTCATGATGGTCTTGTCGAGGCTGACCTGACCGTCGCCCGCGATGACGACCTTCCCTTCGCGGCGGACGCAGAGGATGGTGGTGCCGTGGAACATGACCGGGGGTTTAACAAGCCCGCCCGTCCCGGACTCATAAAAACGGCCCGGCTGTCCGCTCCCTCACCCTGGGGACGCGCTCAGGTCGCGGTCGCCTTCATCCAGCGGCCCACCAGCTTCACCAGGGCGGCCTTCTTCGCCTTCACCGTCTTCGCGTCCGGCAGCGTCACGACGCCCCGGTCCGGCGCCAGCCACTCCACGAGCCCCGAGTCGTCCTCGAAGGCGAAGCCCTTCGTGTCCTTCACCTTCGCGCCCCGGTGGAGGATGACCTGGAAGATGCCCCTGGGGGCCAGGCGGAACGTGACGCGGTCGTCGCCGGAGTGGACGAAGCTGGGGGCCTTCCACTTGATGCGCTCGGTGATGGCGGGGTCGGAGGCGAGGATGGCCGCGCGCACGGCTTGAATCTCCGCCTTCAGCGGGTGCTCGAGCTCCGCAATGTACTGGTCGACGTCGTCAGCGCTGTTGGCCATCCTCCGCCCCTTCCTTCCGCCTCGTCACGCGCGCGGGTGCGCGGCGTCGTAGACCTCTTGCAGCTGTTCGAAGGTCACGTGGGTGTACTTCTGCGTGGTGGACAGGCTCGCGTGGCCCAGCAGCTCCTGGATGCTGCGGATGTCCGCGCCGCCGCCCAGGAGGTGCGTGGCGAACGAGTGGCGCATCGCGTGCGGGCTCACCTTGCGCGCCAGGGCCAGCTTGAGCACGTACGCGTCCAGGTGCCGCGCGATGCTCCGGGGCGTGAGGCGCCCGCCGCGGAAGTTGAGGAACAGCGCGTCCGGGTCCTGCGCGTCGTGCACCGTGGCCAGCAGCTCGCCTCGCCGTGCGAGGTACGCCTCCAGGGACTGGATGGCCTTCGCGTTGAGCGGCACCAGCCGCTCCTTGCTGCCCTTGCCCATCACCCGGACGATGCGGCTGCTGCGCTCCACGCCCAGGAGGTCCAGGCCGCACAGCTCGCTGATGCGCAGGCCGCCGCCGTACAGCATCTCCAGGATGGCCTTGTCGCGAAGCCCCAGCACCGTGCTCACGTCCGGCATGTCGAGGATGGCGAACACCTCCTCCACCGGCAGCACCTTGGGCAGCGACTTCGGCAGCTTGGGGCTCTTCACCAGCTTCGCGGGGCTGGCGGACAGCAGCTTCTGCCGCACCAGGTACTTGTAGAACGACTTGATGCTCGCCAGCCGCCGCGCGCGGCTGGAGGGCGCGTGGTCCACGCTGAGCGTTCCCAGGTAGCCACGAATGGCCGCGTGCGAGCCCGCGAGCAGCGACAGCTTCATCCGCTCCACGAGGTAGCGCTCGTAGTCCACCAGGTCGATGAGGTAGTTGCGCACCGTGTGAGGGGATGCGCCCTTCTCGCCTTCGAGGTGGTCCTTGAACTGCGCCAACAGCGGGGACAGGGTCGACATGGTCGGGGAAGCCTAGGGGCCTCCCCGAGCCTCGCAAGATTCGCGGCGCTCCGCGACCCCTGACTACTTCGCGGGCGCCGGAGCGGGCTCGACCGCCGGCGCCGTGCCCGAGGGAGCCGGCGCGTCCGGCAGCTCGGACGGCACCAGCCTGGGCAGCAGCACGCGGCAGGCGTCCTCGGACAGCCAGTCGTACGTGCACAGCCACTCCGTGACGGGCACGCGCACCTGCCAGCCCAGCACGAAGAGGATGAGCAGCGTGAGGCCCAGGCGGGCCCCCAGCGACATGCCGTCGCTCTCGTCGTCATCCCGCGTGTGGCGCAGCGCCCCGCGCACCAGGTCCGCGCGGTCCACGCGCGCGTTCCTGGGCAGCTTCGGCTTGCGGGTGATGAGCGTCGCCACGCCGCGCGTCAGCATCAGCCTGTCATTGAGCGCCCAGCCGGAGCCCTCCAGCAGCAGCGCCAGGTTGCGCCGGCGCAGCTTCATCCACCCGAGCAGCCCCGCGGGCGCCATCACCACGATGGCCAGGATGGTCGCCGCGGTGATGACGTCCACCAGCGTGAGCGACTTCACCTGCGTGAGGATGAACGCCAGCGACGAGCCCAGCGCCGCGAACGCGATGCCGCCCGCCGCGAGCACGCCCGCGAGGCCGCCCCCCGCCGGAGCCGCCGCGGGCG
>NZ_JBKGHJ010000493.1:0-5984 GCF_046520365.1 Corallococcus sp. 4LFB | reverse complement strand
CGCCCGTCATGAGGGGCCAGAAGAACTCCCAGACGGAGACGTCGAAGCTGAAAGGTGTCTTCTGCAGGACGACGTCCGAAGGACCCAAGTCGTAAGCGGACTGCATCCACAGCAGGCGATTCACCACAGGCCCATGGGCATTCATGGCGCCCTTGGGGCGGCCGGTGCTGCCGGAGGTGAAGATGACGTAGGCCAGACCGTCGGCGGTGGCGCGCGGCGGCGGGGCGTGCCGGGGCTGGGACGCGACGTCCTCCCACTGCATGTCCAGGCAGAGCACGCGGGCCTCATGCGCGGGCAGGCGCGAGAGCAGGTGCTCCTGGGCCAAAAGCACCGCGGGGCGCGCGTCCTCCAGCATCCAGGTGAGGCGCTGGGCGGGGTAGGCGGGGTCGAAGGGGACGTAGGCGCCGCCAGCCTTGAGCGTGGCCAACAGTGCGACGACGAGCTCCAGGGAGCGCTCCAGCAGGAGGCCGACGCGGACCTCGGGCCCCACGCCTTGCGCGATGAGGGCATGCGCGAGCTGATTGGCCCGCGCGTCCAGCTCCCGGTACGTCAGCGTGCGGCCCTCGAACTCAAGCGCCACCGCATCCGGCGTGCGCTCCACCTGCGCCTCGATGAGGCCATGCAGCGTGGCATCGCGCGGGAAGTCGGTCGCCGTCGCATTCCAGTCCACCAGCACCTGCCGACGCTCGGCCTCCGTGAGCGGGCGGACGTTCTCGGCGTCATCGCCCGGTTCCACCGGCGCGGGCCGTGCCACCTCGCGCGCCGCGATCTCCTCCAGCGGGAGGAGCGGCACGGACAGCGCGGGGCCTTCACGGCGGCGCGAAGGTGTCGCCATGCCCCGGCCTTCAAGGGCCGCGTCGATGCGCGCGGCCAGCCCTTCGACCGTAGGCGCGTCGAAGAGAGCGCGCAGCGGCAGCTCCACGCCGAACGCTTCCCGGATGCGGCTGATGGCCTGGGTGGCCAGCAGCGAGTGGCCGCCCAGGTCGAAGAAGCTGTCGGTGGCTCCCACCCGGGTGACGCCCAGGAGCGGACGCCACAGGCCGGCGAGCCGCTCCTCGGTGGCGGTGCGCGGTGGGACGTGCTCGCGGTCGTCGCCTGTGAAGTCCGGCGCGGGCAGGGCCTTGCGATCCACCTTGCCGTTCGCGGTGAGCGGCAGGGCGGGCAGCGCCACGAAGGCCGCGGGCACCATGTACTCGGGCAGGTGCTGCTTCAGGTGCTCCCGGAGCGCGGACACGTCCGGAGCATCCGCGACGACGTAGGCCACGAGGCGCTTGTCGCCCGGCACGTCCTCGCGCACCAGCACCGCCGCATCCCTCACCGTGGGGGCCGCGCGCAGCACCGCCTCCACCTCTCCCAGTTCGATGCGGAAGCCGCGCACCTTCACCTGCGCGTCCGCGCGGCCGACGAACTCCAGCGTGCCGTCCTCGCGCCAGCGCACCACGTCGCCCGTGCGGTACAGCCGTGCTCCGGCCTCGCCGGAGAAGGGGTCCGGCACGAAGCGCTCGGCCGTCAGCGCGGGACGCCCCGCGTAGCCGCGCGTCACGCCCACGCCTCCCAGGGACAGCTCTCCTCTCACGCCCACCGGCACCGGCTCGCCGCGCGCGTCCAGCACGTAGGCGCGCACGTTGCCCAGGGGCCTGCCGATGGCGGGCACCCGTCCGTCCGCCACGCAGTCGGTGAGCGTGGCCACCACCGTGGCCTCCGTGGGGCCGTAGGTGTTGAGCAGCCGCCGCCCGGAGGCCCACCTCACCACCACGTCTGCGGGCAGGGCTTCGCCTCCGGAGATGACGGTGCGCAGCGCGGGCAGCCCGTCCGCGGGCGTGGCCGCCAGCGCCGCGGGCGTGAGGCTGACGACGGTCAGGGCCTCCTCGCGCAGCAACTGCTGGAGCGGCGCGCCCGGCATCAGCTTCTCCATCGGCGCCAGCACCAGCGTCGCGCCGGCGCACAGCGTGGTGAAGATCTCCTCCACCGACAGATCGAAGCTCAGGTTGGCGAACTGGAGGACGCGGTCGCCCGGGCCAATGCCATACGCCAGCGCCTCGTGCGTGACGAGGTTGGCCACGCTCCGGTGCTCCACCAGGGTGCCCTTGGGCAGGCCGGTGCTTCCGGACGTGTAGAGCAGGTAGGCCAGGTGCCGCGACGTGACGCCGCTGACCGGTGCGTCGGTGCGCTCCCGTGAAAGGGCGTCGCGCTCGGCGTCCAGGCAGAGGGTGGACGTGCGGTGGGGCTCGGGGAAGCGGTCGCGCAGCGCGGCTTGCGTCAGCAGCACCCGGGCGCCGCTGTCCTCCAACATGAAGGCGCGCCGCTCGCTCGGCAGGAGCGGATCCACCGGCACCCACGCGCCGCCGGCCTTGAGGATACCCAGCAGGCCGACGACGACGTCCAGCGAGCGCTCCACGCACAGGCCCACGCGCACCTCGGGCCCGACGCCGCGGCGGCGCAGCGCATGGGCGACCTGGTTGGCGCGGGCGTCCAGCTCCGCGTACGTGAGGTGCGCTCCCTCGAACGTGGCGGCGCGCGCGGCTGGCGCGCGGCGCACCTGGGCCTCGAAGAGCGAGTGCACGCAGGCCTCTGGGAAGTCCGCGCGCGTGGCGTTCCATTCCACCAGCACCTGCTGGCGCTCGGCCTCCGTCAGCAGCGGGAGCGCGGAGAGCCGGCGCTCGGGGGCGGCCACCAGGGCCTCCACCAGCACGCGCAGGTGGTGCATCAGCCGTCCGGCGGTGGAGGCGTCGTAGAAGTCCTGGGCGTACTCCAGGGTCCCCGTGAAGCCTCTCTCCGTCCGGCTGAGCGCCAGCGTCAGGTCGAACTTGGCGGCGCGGCCCCGCGACGGGAGCGCGCGGAACGTCAGCCCCGGGACGGACAGCTCCGCCGGGGGCGTGTTCTGGAGGATGAACATCACCTGGAACAGCGGCGCCTGTTGCAGGTCGCGCATCGGCTGGAGCTGTTCGAAGGGCACGTGCTGGTGCGCGAAGGCGTCCAGCGCGGTGGTGCGCACGCGGGCCAGCAGCTCGCGCACGGTCGGGTCTCCGTCCAGGCGGGTGCGCAGGACCAGCGTGTTGAGGAAGTAGCCGATGAGCCCTTCCAGCTCCGCGCGGTTGCGGCCCGCGACGGGCGAACCCACGCTGATGTCGTCCTGGCCGGAGTAGCGCGCCAGGAGCACCTGGAAGGCCGCCAGCAGGAACATGAAGGGCGTGACGCCCTCACGGCGGCAGAGCGCCTCCACGGCTTCGCTCAGCGCCAGCGGCAGCGCCACGGGGAGCAGCCCGCCCGGAGCGACGCATGCGGCGCGCGGGGCCGGTCCGTGGGCAGCTCCAGCGCTCGCGGTGCCCCGTCCAGCTGGCGCCGCCACCAGGTGAGCTGCTCCTCCAGCACGTCCCCTTGCAGCCACTGGCGCTGCCAGGCGGCGTAGTCCGCGAACTGGAGCGGCAGGGGCGGCAGGGACGCGGGCGTATGGGTGGCGAAGGCGCGGTAGAGCTCCACCACCTCGCGCACCATCACGGACATGGACCAGCCGTCGCTGATGATGTGGTGCAGCGTGAGGAGCAGGACGTGCTCCCCGGCGTCCAGGGCCAGCAGCGACACGCGCAGCAGCGGGCCCGCGGCCAGGTCGAAGGGACGCGAGGCCTCCGCGTCGGAGCGCCGCTGGGCCTCGGCTTCACGCGCGTCGGCGGTCAGCGAGCGCAGGTCGATGGGCTCCAGCGTCAGGGAGCCGGGCGGCGCGATGACCTGGATGGGGCCCTCGGCGGTCGCGCGGAACGTGGTGCGCAGGGCTTCGTGCCGGTGCACCAGGGCTTCAAGGGCGCGGCGCAGGGCCTCGACGTCCAGCGCTCCGGACAGGCGCAGGGCCAGGGGCATGTTGAACGCCGTGCCGCCGGGGGCCAGCTGGTCGAGCAGCCACACCCGGTGCTGCGAGTACGAGACGGGCAGCGCGTCGGAGGACGGCGCGCGCTGGAGGGGTGGTGCCGCCGCGAGCTGGCCAGACTGGAGCGCGGCGTCGATGCGCGCCGCGACCTCCGCCACGGTCGGCCCTTCGAACACCGCCTGGAGGGGCAGCTCGACGCCGAAGGTGGCGCGCAGGCGCGAGACGAGCTGCGTGGCCAGGAGCGAGTGGCCGCCCAGCTCGAAGAAGTGGTCGGTGGCCCCCACGCGCGGCACGCGAAGCACCTGGACCCAGAGCGCCGCGAGCTGCTCCTCGGTCGGTGTGCGCGGGGGGACGTACCCGGCGGTGGAGACCGGAGCCTCCGGCATGGGCAGGGCCTTGCGGTCCACCTTGCCATTGGGGGTGAGTGGGAACGCCTCCAGCGCCATGAAGAGCGACGGCACCAGGTGCTCGGGCAGGTGCTGGCGCGCGAAGTCGCGCAGCACGGCGGGCTCCAGGACACGGCCATCCCGCAGCACCACCCACGCGACGAGCCGCCCGTCGCCAGAGGCGTCGAGCCGGGCCCCGGCGATTGCCTGGAGCACGTCCGGGTGCCGGACGAGAACGGCCTCCACCTCTCCGGGCTCGATGCGGAAGCCACGCACCTTCACCTGGAAGTCGGTGCGGCCCAGGAAGTCGAGCGTCCCGTCGGAGCGCCAGCGCGCGAGGTCGCCCGTGCGGTACATGCGAGCGCCAGGGGCGCCGGAGAAGGCATCCGGCACGAAGCGCTCGGCGGTCAGCTCCGAGCGGGCCAGGTAGCCGCGCACCACGCCCTCACCCGCGATGAAGAGCTCGCCCGGCACGCCCACGGGCACGGGCTGGCCCCGCGGGTCCAGCACGTACATCCGCGTGTTCGCGATGGGCGCGCCAATGGAGACGGTGGCGGGCGGCGCGTCGCCGGTGACGGGGTGCGTGGAGGACCAGACGGTGGTCTCCGTGGGGCCGTACATGTTGCGCAGCACGGCCGAGGGCAGGGCCTCCCGTAGCTGGAGCGCGAGGGCTCCGGGCAGGGCTTCGCCGCCGACCAGCAGGTGCCGCAGGGCCCCCAGGGACGTCACGGCGTCGGGCGCCAGCACGAGCGCGCGCGCGAAGGCGGGCGTGCACTGCAGGTGGGTGATGGCGTGGCGGCGCAGGACCTGCGCGAGCGGAAGCGCGGCCCCTCGCGCCGCGGCCTGTTCGTCGTGGAGGACGACCTGGAAGCCCCGCGTCAGCGTCCAGAGGAGCTCCAGGACATGGATGTCGAAGGAGATGCTGGTGACGGCGAGCCAGGTGCCCGGCGAGGACGTGCCCAGCACGGCGTCCATCGCGTCCAGGAAGTGGGAGAGGGTGTGGTGCGGCACCATGACGCCCTTGGGGCGGCCCGTGCTTCCCGACGTGTAGATGACGTAGGCCAGCGCGCCGGGCATGGCAGTGCCCGGAGCATGCGCGGCCTCGCCGTCGCGGGTCTCCTCGATGAGGACCACGTCGAGCCCGTCGTGCGGAACTGCCTCATGCAGCGACCGCTGCGTGACGAGCACGCGGGCCCTGGAGTCGCGAAGCATCCAGGCCAGCCGGTCCGCGGGGTAGCCCGGATCCAGCGGGAGGTAGGCGCCCCCGGCGTGGAGGATGGCGAGCATCGCCACGACCATGTCCGGCGCGCGGCGAGCGCACAGGGCCACGGGCTCATCCGGGCGCACGCCCAGCACCTGGAGCCGGTGCGACAGGCGCAGGACGCGCTGGTGGAGTTCACGGTACGTGACGCGCTCCTCCCCTGCGACGAGGGCGAGCGTGTCCGGCGTGCGGAGTGCCTGGGCCTCGAACCGGGCGGGGACGCTGGCGGCGTCGAAGGGCCGCGCTGTGTCGTTCCACGAGAGGAGCACCTGCTCGCGCTCGTCGGGAGGGAGGAGCGGCAGGTCGTGCACGCGCGTCTGGGGTGCGCGAACGGCAGCCTCCAGCAGCACGCGCAGGTGGCCGAGGAGCCGGCGGATGGAGTCCTCGCGGAACAGGGCCGTGCTGTAGGTGACGGAGCCAGCCAGGCCCTGGGGCGAGTGCGTGAAGACGAAGCTGAGGTCGAACTTCGCGGCCG
>NZ_JBKGHJ010000492.1:0-6054 GCF_046520365.1 Corallococcus sp. 4LFB | reverse complement strand
CGGCGAAGGTCCCCGGCGTGTCGCGCAGCGGGGACGCGGCCTCGGCGGCGGCCCACGGCTCCAGGGGCAGGCGCAGGACGGGGGTGCCGTCCACGTCCAGCGTCTCCAGCCCCATCCCATTGGTGAGCGGCACCTCCGCGGGCGACACGAAGAGCAGGCCGCCCGGCGCGAGCGCGCTCACCAGCCGGCTGAGCACCGCTCGCACCAGCTCCGGCGTGAAGTAGATGAGGACGTTGCGGCAGAAGATGGCGTGGAAGCCCATGGACGGCACCGCGTCCGTGGCCAGGTTGTGGCGGCGGAAGTCCACCGTGCGCACGACCTCCTGGGCCACGGTGTGCTGCGTGTCCTGCCCCGCCGCGCCGGGGTGCGGCGCGAGGAAGCGCTTCTCCAGCTCCGGTTCGATGCGCCGCAGCGACCAGGGGCTGTACACGCCGGCCTTGGCGCGCTGCAGGGCGCGGCCGGACACGTCCGTCGCCAGCACGCGGAAGCGCCCGCCGTTGCCCAGCCCCGCGGACATCAGCGCCATGGCGATGCTGTAGGGCTCCTCGCCGCTCGCGCAGCCCGCGCTCCAGACGTGGAACGGGGCGCCCTGGTGCAGCCGGGCCCGCGCCACCAGCGCGCGCAGGTGCTCCGGGTGGCGGAAGAAGTACGTCTCGCCGATGACGGCGTGCTCGATGAACGCCTCCACGGCCATCGGCTCGCGCATCAGCAGCTGGCGCAGGAAGGCCGCCCCGGACAGGTTGCGCGACAGCGCGGCGCGGGCCAGCGCGGGCTCCAGCGAGCGACGCAGGCTGCTCGCGAGCGTCAGGCCGCAGGCGCTCTGGAGCACCTCCTCGACCTTCGCGAGCGTTGCGTCGTCGAGAAGCCCGTCGCTCACAGGCCCTCCGTGCCGTTCAGGAGCGCGCTCGTGCGGAGCAGCGGACGCAGCCCCTCCGGCGTGCGGCACAGCCCGGCCATCAGCCCGGTGCCGTCCCAGGGCAGCTTCTCCTCGCCGCCCGGCGTGCCGTCCACCAGCACCGGCGTCTCCACCAGGTCCTTCACCCGGTCCACCAGCAGCGCCACCATGCGGCCCGCGTCCACCACCACCAGCAGCGAGTCCAGGTCCGGCGTGCGCTTCACGCCCAGCAGGCGCGCCACGTCCACCACCACCGCCGGGCTGCCGCGGTAGACGAAGGAGCCGGACACGTGCACCGGCGCGCCGGGCAGCGGATCCAGCGCCACCAGCCGCACCACCTCCTGCACCTGCCTGGCGGGCACGAGCGCGGTCGTGTTGCCTGCCTCCACGGTCAGGTAGAGGCCGGGCAGGCGCACCTCGCCCTGCAATGAGACGAGCTCCTGGCGCAGCTGGTTCTGCTCCGCCTCCAGCGCGCTCAGGCGCTGTTGCACGGAGACCCGGCGCGCCTGCGGAGGAACGGGGACTCTGGGGGTGTCGGCCATCGAAGAAGAACTCCGCCCGCCGCGTGGCGGGCAGGAAGAAAAACCGTAATCCGGGAGCACGGTCCAAAGCAATGCGGGCTTACCCGAAGGTCGCGACTCACATCCCCCCCTGCGACCGGGGTCGTGGTTGCCCCGACGTGGTGGATTCCGGACCCCCTTGGGGTGCGCCGCACCGGCGAGTTGTGCTTGGATGAGCTTGCGCTGCTTTTGCCGGAGAAACCATGCTGCACGCAGCTTCTAGGGGACACGAATGATCAAGAGCGATTCCCCGAGCCCTGAGGCCCCGGGAACGGATCCGCTCATCGGCCGGACGTTGAACGGCCGCTTCAGCATTCTGGAGCCCCTGGGCGTCGGTGGAATGGGCAAGGTGTACCGCGCCCTGCAGGCACCGCTGGAGCGCGTCGTCGCGCTCAAGGTGCTCAACCCCAACTTCCCGAGCAGCCGCGACCCGGGCTTCCAGAAGCGCTTCCTGCGCGAGGCGTCGCTGACCTCGAAGCTGCGGCACCCGAACACCGTCACCGTCATCGACTACGGGCAGACGGACGACGGCATCTACTACATCGCGATGGAGTACCTGGAGGGGCGCACGCTCCAGCAGGTGCTGGGCCAGGCGGGCCCCCTGCCCTGGGCGCGCGCGGTGTCGGTGGCGCAGCAGGTGTGCCGCTCGCTGCGCGAGGCGCACGCGCTGGGCATCATCCACCGCGACCTGAAGCCCGCGAACATCATGATCCTCAACGAGGCGGATCAGGACCTGGTGAAGGTCCTGGACTTCGGCCTCGTGAAGTCCGTGGCGCCGCAGCAGGAGGGGCCGGTCAGCCCCGAAATCACCCAGAACGGCACGTTCCTGGGCTCGCCGCAGTACATGGCGCCGGAGCAGGCGCGCAACGTGGCGGACGCCCGCAGCGACGTGTACTCGCTGGGCATCATGCTGTTCCAGATGCTGATGGGCCGGCCGCCCTTCATCGCGCGCGACCACATCGAGCTCATCTTCGCCCACTACAAGGAGCCGCCCCCCACCTTCCAGGCCGTGCGCCCGGACCTCGCGGTGCCGCCTGAGATTGAGATGGTGGTGCGCCGCTGCATGGAGAAGGACCCGGCGCGGCGCTTCCAGACGATGGACGAACTGCTGGAGGGCCTGCGCGAGGCGCACATGGCCGCGGGCGGCAACAGCGGCGTGTTCCGCCGGCTGGGCGGCGCGACGACCACGGGGCCCTACCCCTCTCCGCCGACGACGGGCCCCTACGCGTCCCCGCTGTTCGCCAACGTGGGCAACGCGGAGCCCGCGGACGGCGGGCTCGCGGTGGACATCAGCGTGGACGTGCCGCCGGACGTGCAGCGCGCCCGCCAGCGCACGCTCATGATGGGCGCCCTGGGCGGCGCGGCGGCCCACGCGGGGGAGCTGGCCGGCGTGGTGGCCATCCTCCAGCGCTTCAACCTGGACGCGGGCAAGGCGACCCTCGTGGCGCCCCTCCTCCTCGACTTCCTCAAGTCCCGCCTGGACCCGGGCCTGGTGGGGAAGATCCTCGCCGTGGCCCCCATGCTCGCGGGCGGCGCCGGGGGCGGCAGCGGCCCCCAGGGCGGTGGCGGGCTGGGCGGGATGCTCGGCGGCCTCCTGGGGAAATAGGACCGGCGACAGCAGGCCGCGTGAGCGGCTACAGCGCCATCGTCCCGGCGATGATCTCCTTCATCACCTCGGACGTGCCGCCGCCAATGGTGAGCATGCGCACGTCGCGCCACGCCCGCGCGACGTGTGACTCCTCCACGTAGCCCATGCCGCCAAGGAATTGCTGGCAGTCATAGGCCACGCGCTGGGCCAGCTCCGTGGTGAGGAGCTTGGCCATGGCGATCTCCTTCACCGGCTTCTGCTTGCGTCTGCGATTGAAGAGCTGCACCGCCTGATAGGTGAGCTGCCGCGCCGCCTCCACGCGGGTGGCGTGGTCCACGAAGGTGTGGCGCCACACCTGGAAGTCCAGCAGCCGCTTTCCAAACGCCTGACGCTCGCGGCCGTAGCGGATGGCTTCCCGCAGCAGGTCGTCCATCACCGCCACCGTGTAGAGCGCCGTCACCAGGCGCTCCGCGTGGAAGCTGTTCATGATGTGGAAGAAGCCGTCGTTCTCCCGGCCCAGCACGTAGCGGGCGGGGATGCGGCAGTCCTCGAAGTAGAGGATGGCCATGTCCGACGAGCGGTGCCCCACCTTCTGGAGCTTCTTCGACACGGCGAAGCCCTTCACGTCCGTGGGCAGCGTCACCAGCGAGATGCCCGGCGCGCCCTCCCCTCCCGTGCGCACCGCCAGCACCAGGAAGTCCGCGCGGGCGCCGTTGGAGATCCACGTCTTGGCGCCCTGGATGACGTAGTCGTCGCCGTCCCTGCGCGCGGTGGTGCGCAGCCGGCCCAGGTCCGAGCCCGCGTCCGGTTCGCTCATCGCCAGCGCCGCGATGCGCTCGCCGGTGAGCGCGGGGGCGAGGAACTCGCGCTTCTGTTCGTCGGTGCCCAGCTCGTTGATGACCGGCGTGGCCATCTGCCCCTGCACCAGCAGCGACATCGCCACGCCGCCGTTGCGCGCCCGCGCCAGCTCCTCCGCGAACGCGGCCACGTACCAGAAGTCCAGCCCGCTGCCGCCGTAGGCAGGGTCGTGGCTGATGCCGAAGAAGCCCAGCTCGCCGCAGCGGCGGAAGACGTCGCGGGGGAACTCGCCGGCCTGGTCCCACTCCAGCGCGTGCGGGGCCAGCTCCTTCTCTGCGAACTGACGCACGGTGCGGCGGAACGCCTCGTGCTCCGGAGTGAAGCGCTCATCCATGGGGCCGGATGCTGTCAGGGCCCGCCCCGCGCTTTCAAGCCGCGCGGCCCTCAGCGTGCGCGGGTGAACGTGAAGGACAGCGGCTGGCCGCTCCGGTGGAGGGCGAGCACCGCGGGGCTGCCCGGCGCGCCCAGCTCGCGCCGCCGCGCCTCGCCCGTGTCCAGCACCACCGCCCCGTCGATGGAGCGCACCACGTCCCCCACCTGGAGGCCCGCGACGTCCGCGCCCTCGGCGATGCCGCTGATGATGACCTCCCGTCCGCTCATGCCGAAGCTCAGGCCCAGCCGGCCCGGCTCCACGCGCTGGAAGCCCAGGCGCCAGTCGCCCAGCTCCTGCGTCTTCCCGGCGGCGAGCGTCACCCGCCGGTCCACCAGCTCCCGCCCCCGGCTCCACGCGGTGAGCCGGTGCGGGCCCGGGGCCAGGTCCTTCAACTCGAAGCGGCCGTCCGCGCCCGTCGTGGGGGACGCGAGGCCGTCCGCGTCCACGTACGCGCCCGCCAGCGGCTCGCTCGTGCGCGCATCCACCAGCCGTCCGGACACACCGCCGCCCGCGTCCACCACCACCTCCACGGCGGCCTCCGCGCCCGACGCGAGCGTCACGTCCACCTTGCCCGCGCGTCCGTCCGCCAGCGTGGCCGTGACGGTGACGGGCGTGGGGAAGACGTCGTCCACCTGGAAGGCGTCCCCGGAGAACTGGCGCTCCACGCGGGAGAGGAAGTCGTCCTCGCCGCGCGCGGCGGTGACGGTCAGCGTGAAGCCTCGCACCTCGCGGCCTCCCGCGGAGCGGACGGTGCCCTTCAGCCGGGCGGCGGGCTTCAGCTGGAGCGTGAGCTCCTTCTGGGACGCGGACACACGCGCGGCCTCGCCCTGCCGTCCGCCGTTCGTGGCCCAGACGCGCCACGCGTCCGACCCCAGGCCGTCCAGCGCCAGCACCGCCTGTCCGGACGCGTCCGTCAGCTCCTCCGCCTGGATGTCCGTGCGGCCCGCCTCCGTGGCCATCACCGTCGCGTGGACGCCAGGCGCGCCGTTGGGCTCCAGCACCGTCACGCGGAGCGGCTTCTTCGGCTCGCCCACCACCAGGTCCACGTGGCGCCGGCCGCCCGCCTCCAGCGCCACCACCTGCTGCTGGTCGCCGTTCTGGAAGCGCAGCTCGGACAGCCACGCACCCAGCTGGTAGCGCCCCGCGCCCACGCGCATCGACCACGTTCCATCCGGCTTCGCGGGCACGTCGACGGACTCGAAGGCCGGGGCGCCCACCCGGTACGCGGAGACCGTCACCGCCCCCGCCGGCCGCCCTCCGTCCTCCTTGCGCACGGTCCCCTCCAGCACGCCCTCGTCCACGAGCTTCAGCCGCGCCGTCGCCGTCTTCCCCGCCTCCACGCGCACGGGCTGGCGCACGGCGTCCTCGCTGTCCGCGCGGCGTGCCACGACGTACACGGTGCCCTCCGGCACGTCCTCCAGCACGAAGCGTCCCTGCGCGTCTGTCATTGAAGGCAGCGCGTCCGGCAGGGGCCGCCACTTGAGTCGTGCCACCACCGTCACGCCGGGGAGCGGCGCCTCCGCGCCATCCACCACCGTGCCCTCGATGCGCCCCGGCACCGCGAGCTCCAGCACCACGTCGAAGCGCTGCCCCGCGAGCACGCCCAGCCCCCTGCGCAGGAGCGGCTGAAAGCCCGGAGCGCTCACCTGCACGTCGTAGGCCCCCGGCGCGAGCCCGCCCACCTCGAAGCGCCCGTCCTCCGCCGAACGGGCCTGGAGCAGCTCCGCCCGGTCGCCACTGCGCGCGCACGCCCACCGTGGCGCCGGCAACGGCCTCACCC
>NZ_JBKGHJ010000491.1:0-6092 GCF_046520365.1 Corallococcus sp. 4LFB | reverse complement strand
CCTCGCGGGCGTGTTCACCCTGGACGACGCGCTGGCGCTGGTGGCCGCGCGCGGCCGGCTGATGCAGTCGCTGCCCGCGGGCTCCATGCTCGCGGTGTCGCTGCCGGAGGAGCACGTCACGCCCATGCTGCCGGAGGGCCTGTCCGTGGCGGCGGTGAACAGCCCGGCCACGTGCGTGGTCGCCGGCCCCACGCCGCTCATCGACGCGTTCGTGGAGACGCTGAAGCTCCAGGGCCTGGCGTCCTCGCGGCTGCACACGTCGCACGCGTTCCACTCGGCGATGATGGACCCCATCCTGGACGCCTTCCGCGAGGCGGTGCGCAAGGTGGCCCGGAAGGCGCCGGCGAAGCCCTACCTGTCCAACGTCACCGGCACCTGGGTGACGGCCGAGCAGGCCACGAGCCCCGACTACTGGGCGAAGCACCTGCGCGGCGCGGTGCGCTTCGCGGACGGCGTGGCGGAGCTCCTCAAGGAGTCCGACGCCATCCTGCTGGAGGTGGGCCCGGGCAACACGCTCGTCACCCTGGCGCGGCAGCACCCGGACAAGGGCGCGAAGCACGCGCTGATCAACTCGCTGCGCCACCCGAAGGAGCAGGTCGCGGACCTGGACCACGTGCTGGCCACGCTGGGCCGGCTGTGGCTGGAGGGCGTGGAGGCGGACTGGGAGGCGTTCCGGGGCGGAGAGAAGCGCCGCCGCATCGCGCTGCCCACGTCCCCGTTCGAGCGTCAGAAGCACTGGGTGGACCCGCGCAAGGAGACCGCCGCCGACGGCGAGCGCTCCGAGTGGGCCTCCGCGGACCAGAAGCAGCCCGTGGCCCGCTGGTTCTACCTGCCGTCATGGCAGCGCGCGCTGCCGTCGCCGCAGGGCGCCTGGAGCGAGAAGAAGGCCACCTGGTGGCTGCTGCTCCCGGACGACTCCACCGAAGGCCTGGGCGCGCGGCTCGCGCTCAAGCTGGGCGAGGCCGGCCAGGACGTGGTGCGCATCACCCCGGCCGCCGTCACCGCGAAGCAGGACGAGCACCACTGGTCGCTCGCGCTGGGCGGCGAGGCCACGGTGCTGGAGGCCCTCACCCCGCAGGGCCGCGCCCCGGACCACGTGCTGCACCTGGGCACGCTGGGCCTGGGTGACGCGCACGGCGAGGCGGACTTCGAGGCGGTGCTGGGCAAGGGCTTCCTGGGGCTCCTGTCCCTGGCGCAGGCCCTGGGCCGTCAGCCCGGCACGCGTCCGGTGTCGCTGGTCGCGGTGACGAACCGCATGCAGGCGCTGGGCGACGAGGCGCCGAGCCCGGAGCTTGCCACGGTGCTGGGCCCGGTGCGCGTGATTCCCCAGGAGTACGGCCACCTGTCCGCGAAGGCCGTGGACGTGCGCCTGCCGCCGTCCGGCAGCTGGCAGGAGACGGCGCTGGTGGAGTCGCTGCTGTCCGAGGCCGCCACGCCGTCCAAGCTGGAGACCGTCATCGCGTACCGGGGCGGGGCCCGCTGGGTGCAGCACTTCGAGCACGTGCCCGCGGACGCGCCGCGCGCCGCCCAGCTGCCGCTGCGCGACGGGGGCGTGTACCTGCTCATCGGCGGCTTCGGCACGCTGGGCTTCTCCCATGCGAAGTCGCTGGCGAAGCGCGCGAAGGCGAAGCTGGTGCTCGCGGGCCGCACGGCGCTGCCGGAGCGCTCGCAGTGGGACGCGCACCTGTCCGCCCATGGCGAGGACGACGCCGTCTCCCGCCGCATCCGTCAGGTGCGGGAGCTGGAGGCGCTGGGCGCCCAGGTGCACGTGACGTCCGTGGACGCGGGCAACAAGGCCCAGGTGAAGGCCGCGGTGGACGAGGCGCTCACGCACTTCGGCACGCTGCACGGCGTGGTGTTCGCGGCGGGTGACGTGGGGCAGGCGCTCTTCCGCGCCATCCCGGACACCCGGCCGGAGGACGTGCGCGACACCTTCCACGGCCGCGTGCGCGGGCTGTACGCGCTGGAGGAGGCCGTGCGCGGACGCTCGCTGGACTTCTGCGTGCTGTCGTCGTCGCTGGCGGCGGTGCTGGGCGGCCTGGGGCTCGCGTCGTACTCGGCGGCCACGTCGTTCATGGACGCGTTCGCCACGAAGCAGGCGCAGACGTCGCCCGTGCCGTGGATGAGCGTGGGCTGGGACGCGTGGCAGTTCGAGTCCCGCGCGGGCGGCGCGCAGAGCCCGTTCGGCGCGCTGGCCATCACGGCCGCGGAGGGCGAGGACGCCTTCGAGCAGCTCTTCCAGCTGGGCGCCGTGTCGCACGTGGCCGTGTCCACGAGCAACCTGCGCGCGCGCGCTCGCAAGTGGGCGCAGCCGGCCGCTTCGCAGGACAAGGCGGAGGCGAAGCAGGAGGCGGGGTCTTCCCTGGGCACCACGCCCCGGCCCACGCTCCAGAACGCCTACGTGCCGCCGCGCGACGCGCTGGAGGAGCAGATCGCCCAGCTGTGGCAGACGACGCTGGGCATCGACCAGGTCGGCGTGCACGACAACTTCTTCGAGCTGGGGGGCAACTCGCTCGTCGGCGTGAAGCTGATTTCCCGCGTGCGCGAGCAGTTCGGCGTCGCGCTACCGGCCGTCACCCTCTACGAAGGCCCCACCGTGGGGGCGCTGGCGAAGCTGCTCAAGGCCGCCAGCGGCACCGAGGACACGGAACCCGCGCCCGAGGAGACCGAGGCGCTCAGCCGCGGGGAGCGCCGCCGTGCGCGCCGCGCGAACCGTCAGGGCGACAGCGCCTCCGACGAGGAGTAGCCGTCCCCTCCCCCACCTTTCGAAGCCCGAGCACACCCCATGTCCGCTGACACGAACATCGACGCGCAGGCCATCGCCATCGTCGGCATGGCCGGACGTTTCCCCGGCGCCCCCGACCTGGCCTCCTTCTGGAAGAACCTGCGCGACGGCGTGGAGTCCATCCAGCCCGTGCCCGACGCGGAGCTGGAGAAGCTGGGCGTGGACCCCGTCCTGCGCAAGGACCCGCGCCACGTGAAGGTCAGCGCCGCGCTCGCCGGCATGGAGCTGTTCGACGCGGGCTTCTTCGGCTTCACGCCCCGCGAGGCGGAGCTGATGGACCCGCAGCACCGCGTCTTCCTGGAGTGCGCGTGGGAGGCGCTGGAGAAGGCGGGCCACACGCCGGAGGGCTTCGACGGCTCCATCGGCGTGTTCGCGGGCGCGGCCACCAACACGTACCTGGTGTTCCACCTGGTCCCCAACTTCGACCAGCTGAGCGGCATGGACCAGGTGCAGGTGGACGTGAACAACGGCGGCGACTTCCTGGCCACCCGCGTCGCGTACAAGCTCAACCTGCGCGGCCCCAGCTACTCCATCACCAGCGCGTGCTCCACGTCGCTCGTGGCCACGCACGCGGCCTGCCAGAGCCTCCTGAATGAAGAGTGCGACCTGGCGCTCGCGGGCGGCGTGTCCGTGCACGTGAAGCACCCGGAGGGCTACCCCTTCGTGCCCGGCGGCATCGTGTCCCCGGACGGCCACTGCCGCGCGTTCGACGCGAAGGCGGAGGGCACGGTGTTCGGCAGCGGCGTGGGCGTGGTGGTGCTCAAGCGGCTGGCGGACGCCATCCAGGACGGCGACCACATCCACGCCATCATCAAGGGCAGCGCCATCAACAACGACGGCGCGCTGAAGGTGGGCTTCACCGCCCCCAGCGTGGAGGGCCAGGCCACCGTCATCACCGAGGCCCTGGGCGCCGCGGGCGTGGCCCCGGAGACCATCGGCTACCTGGAGGCGCACGGCACCGGCACGAAGATGGGCGACCCCATCGAGGTGCGCGCCCTCAACAAGGCCTTCAAGTTCCGCTCCGCGGCGGCCAAGGCGGCCCCGCCGAAGATTCCGGTGGGCTCGCTCAAGAGCAACATCGGCCACCTGGCCAACGCGGCCGGCGTCTCCAGCCTCATCAAGGCGGTGCTGACGCTGGAGCACCGCCAGATTCCGCCCAGCCTCCACGTGACGGAGGTGAACCCGGAGATCCCGTTCTCGGGCGGCCCGTTCTTCGTCAACACGAAGCTCACCGACTGGCAGGCGAACCCCAAGCACCCGCGCCGCGCGGGCGTGAGCTCCTTCGGCGTGGGCGGCACCAACGCGCACATCGTGCTGGAGGAGGCCCCGGCCCTGCCGCCGTCCGGCGCGTCCCGCCCCGCGCAGCTGCTGGTGCTGTCCGCGAAGAGCGACGCGGCGCTGGATGCGGCGACGAAGAACCTGGCCGCGCACCTGAAGGCGCACCCCGCGCAGGCGCTGGCGGACGTGGCCTTCACGCTCCAGACGGGCCGTCAGGCCATGGCGAAGCGGCGCGTGCTGGTGTGCCGCGACCGCGACGACGCGATGGCCGCGCTGGACGTGGAGGGCAGCCCCCGCCTGTGGACGCAGACGCCGGACGTGCACGAGCGGCCGGTGGCCTTCCTGTTCCCGGGCCAGGGCTCGCAGTACGTGGGCATGGCGCGCGACCTGTACGCGTCCGAGCCCACGCTCAAGCGGCACCTGGACGCGTGCGCGGACAAGCTGACGCCGCACCTGGGCCTGGACCTGCGCACCATCCTCTTCCCGGAGGCCTCCAAGGCGGAAGCGGCGACGCAGGCGCTGACGCGCACGGAGCTGACGCAGCCCGCGCTCTTCGCCGTGGAGTACGCGCTGGCGAAGCTGTGGATGGCGTGGGGCGTGAAGCCCTCCGCGATGCTGGGGCACAGCATCGGTGAGTACGTGGCCGCGTGCCTCGCGGGCGTGTTCACCCTGGACGACGCGCTGGCGCTGGTGGCCGCGCGCGGCAAGCTGATGCAGTCCCTGCCCTCGGGCTCCATGCTGTCCGCGAAGCTGGAGGAGTCCGCGCTCAAGCCGCTGCTCCCCGCGAACATCAGCGTGGCGGCCGTGAACGCGCCGGGCTTCACCGTCGTGGCCGGCCCCACCGACGCGGTGGACGCGCTCCAGGCGAAGCTGGAGGGCCTGGGCGTGGAGGTGTCGCGGCTGCACACGTCGCACGCGTTCCACTCCGCGATGATGGACCCCATCCTCGCGCCCTTCACCGCGCGCGTGCGGCAGGTGAAGCTCAACGCCCCCACCCTGCCCTTCCTGTCCAACGTGACGGGCACCTGGATCGAGGCGGCGCAGGCGACCGACCCGAACTACTGGGCCACGCACCTGCGCCAGGCCGTGCGCTTCTCCGCGGGCCTCCAGGAGCTGTCGCGCAAGTGGCCGCAGGCGGCCCTGCTGGAAGTGGGCCCGGGCACGGTGCTCACCACGCTCTCCAAGCAGCAGCCGGGCGCGGAGGGCCGCGTGCTCGTCGCTTCCACGCGTCACCCTCGCGAGCAGACGCTGGACCTCCAGGTGCTCATGGGCGCGCTGGGCCGGCTGTGGCTGGGCGGCGTGACGGTGGACTGGAAGGGCTTCGCGGCGAACGAGCAGCGCCGCCGCGTGCCGCTGCCCACCTACCCCTTCCAGCGCGAGCGCTACTGGATCGACGCGAGGCCGCTGGGCGGAGGTGCCCGCGCGGACGCGCCCGCGTCGCTGGCGAAGCGCGCGGACGTGGCGGACTGGTTCTACGCGCCGTCGTGGAAGCTGTCCCCGCTGCCCAAGGCGAAGGACGCGGCGGGCGCGGGCTGGCTCGTGCTCGCGGACGACACCGGCGTGGCGGAGGCCCTGGCGCCGAAGCTGGGCGGGGACGTCTTCCGCGTCGTCCCCGGCGCGCGCTTCGAGCAGCGCCCGGACGGCACGTTCACGGTGGATCCGAAGCGCCGCGAGGACTACTGCTCGGTGCTGGAGGCGCTGAAGCAGCAGGGCCGCGCGTTCTCCAACGTCGTGCACCTGTGGAGCCTGTCGCGCGAGCCCGCGCTGATGGAGAAGTCGCTGGACCTGGGCTTCCACAGCCAGCTGTTCCTCGCCCGCGCCCTGAGCGAGACGGGCCACCTGGAGCCCCTCACCTGGTCCGTGGTGACCAGCCGCGCCGCCCGCGTGGAGCAGGCGGACTCCCAGCTGCCGGAGCGGGCCCTGCTGGTGGGCCCCACGCGCGTGCTGCCGCAGGAGTACCCGAACCTCGCCTGCCGCTTCGTGGACGTGGTGCCCGGCGGCGCGGGCGCGGTGGCGGACCGGCTGGCGG
>NZ_JBKGHJ010000490.1:0-6107 GCF_046520365.1 Corallococcus sp. 4LFB | reverse complement strand
CGGCGCAGCGGGCCTCGCGCTCGGCCCACCTGCGCGTGGGCCGGGTGCCCTTCGTGCTCGCGGCCCGGGGGCGTCCCGAGGTGGCGCTGCTCTGGAAGAACCTCATCGCGCGCAGGCGCATGGGGAGCGGGCTGGTGATGCTGCTGGCCTTCGGGGTGATTGGCGCCGTGTTCGCGCTGCTGGTGGGGGACACGCGGCTGTTCTCCAACAGCCGTGAGTTCCTGGGCCCCATGGCCCTGATGATCGCGGTGGCCATGGCCGTGATTGGCCCGAGCGCGTTCCGCACCGACCTGCGCATGGATCTGCCCAAGCTGGAGCTCTTGCGCGCGCTGCCCCTCACGGGGCGGCAGGTGGTGGGCGCGGAGCTGGGCGCCTCCGCGCTGACGCTGGGCGCGGCGCAGTGGGTGCTGCTGGCCGTGGCGCTGGTGCTGGGCGTGGGCACGGACGACGAGACGCTCGCGCCATGGTCCGCGCCGGTGGTGCTGGGGCTGTTGCCGGTGCTGCCGGCGCTGGGGCTGGCGGGGCTGTTCGTGCAGAACGCGGCGGTGGTGCTGCTGCCCGCGTGGATTCCAGCGGACGCCGAGCGGGCACGCGGCGTGGAGGCGCTGGGCCAGCGGCTGCTCACGCTGGTGGGCACGCTGGTGGTGACGTTCCTGGGACTGTTGCCTGCCGCGGTGGTGGCCCTCCTGGTGGGCTACCCGTTGTTCACTGTCATGGGGCGCTGGGCGGTTCCGCTCGCGGGGCTGGTGGCGGCGGGAGCACTGTTCGCGGAGGTGGCGCTGGGCGTCGCCGTCCTGGGCCGCGCCTTCGAGCGGCTGGACGTGTCGGAAGAACAGTCGAACGAAGCGTGAACGCGAGCACGAAGGGAGCATCTCCATGAAGGTCGGCTTCATCGGGTTGGGGAACATGGGCACGCCGATGGCGAAGAACCTGGCCGGGGCGGGCCATGAGCTCACCGTCTGGAATCGCACCGCGTCCAAGGCGGAGCCGCTGAAGCAGCAGGGCGCGCGCGTGGCGAAGACGCCCGCGGACGCCGCCCGCGACGCGGAGGTCGTCGTGTCCATGCTCGCGGACGACCACGCCACGGAGGAGGCCGTGCTGGGCCAGGACGGCATCGTCACCGCCCTGCCGAAGAACGCCATCCACGTCTCCTCCAGCACCATCTCCGTCGCGCTGTCGGAGCGCCTGACGAAGGCGCACACGGACGCGGGCCAGGGCCATGTCTCGGCCCCCGTCTTCGGCCGGCCCGAGGCCGCCGCGGGCAAGCAGCTCTGGGTCGTCGCCGCGGGCCCCAAGGCCCAGGTGGAGCGCGTGCGCCCGCTGCTCACGGCCCTGGGGCGCGGCCTCACGGAGCTGGGAGAGCGCCCCTCCGCCGCGAACACGGTGAAGCTGTCCGGCAACTTCCTCATCGCGTCCATGATGGAGGCCCTGTCGGAGGCCTTCGCGCTCGCGGAGAAGTGCGGCGTGGAGCGCGCCGCGTTCCTGGACGTCTTCAAGTCCGTCTTCGCCAGGGCGCCCATCTTCGAGAACTACGCGGGCGCCATCGCGAAGGGGCAGTACACGCCCGCGGGCTTCGCGCTGCGCCTGGGCCTCAAGGACGTGACGCTGGCGCTCGAAGCCGGCCGGGCCGCGGAGGTGCCCCTCCCGCTGGCCAGCCTCCTGCGCGACCACTTCCTCACCGGCGTCGCCCAGGGCCGCGGCGACGAGGACTGGTCCGCGCTGGGGGCGCTCGCCCAGGAGCGCGCGGGCATCGAGCCGAAGGGCTGAGAAGACGAAGGGCCTCCCGGGACGCGCCACGGGAGGCCCTCGCTGACTTCAGTGCGACTTCAGTGCGTTTGGGCGCGGACTAGAAGGTCGCGGAGCCCGGCACGCGCGGGTAGGGGATGGCGTCGCGGATGTTCTGCAGGCCGCACATGTAGACGATGAGCCGCTCGAACCCCAGGCCGAAGCCCGCGTGCGGCACCGTGCCGTAGCGGCGCAGGTCGCGGTACCACTGGTAGTGCGCGGGATCGAGGCCGAACTTCCGCATGCGCGCGTCCAGCACGTCCAGGCGCTCCTCGCGCTGGCTGCCGCCAATGATTTCACCGATGCCCGGGGCGAGCACGTCCATCGCGGCCACGGTCTTCCCGTCCTCGTTGATGCGCATGTAGAAGGCCTTGATGGCCTCCGGGTAGTTCATCACCACCACGGGCCGGCCCACGTGCTCCTCGGTGAGGTAGCGCTCGTGCTCCGTCTGGAGGTCCTTGCCCCACTCCGGCGCGTACTCGAACTTCTTCTTCGCCTTCTGGAGGATGGACACGGCCTCCGTGTAGTCGATGCGCTCGAAGCTGGAGCCGATGAACTTCTCCATCCGCTCCGTGACGCCCTTCTGCTGGCGCTCCTCGAAGAACTTCATGTCCGGCGCGCACTCGTCCAGCACGGCCTTGAACACGTACTTGAGGAACCGCTCCGCCAGCGCCGCGTCCTCGTTGAGGTCCGCGAAGGCGATCTCCGGCTCAATCATCCAGAACTCGGCCAGGTGCCGCGTGGTGTTGCTGTTCTCCGCGCGGAACGTGGGGCCGAACGTGTAGACCTTGGACATGGCCAGGCAGTACGCCTCCACGTTCAGCTGCCCGGACACGGTGAGGTAGGCCTCCTTGCCGAAGAAGTCCTTGCCCCAGTCAATCTTGCCGTCCGGCCCGCGCGGCGGGTTCGTCGCGTCCAGCGTGGACACGCGGAACATCTGCCCGGCGCCCTCCGCGTCGCTCGCGGTGATGATGGGCGTGTTCACCCAGCAGAAGCCCTCCGAGTGGAAGAAGCGGTGCACCGCCTGCGCCGCCGCGTTGCGCACGCGCGTGATGGCGCCGAAGGTGTTGGTGCGCACGCGCAGGTGCGCCACCTCCCGCAGGAACTCCAGCGAGTGCTGCTTGGGCTGGATGGGGTAGGTGTCCGGGTCGTCCACCAGGCCCAGCACCTGGACCTCGTCCGCCTGCACCTCGAAGGCCTGCCCCTTGCCCTGCGACTGCACCAGCGTGCCCCGGCAGATGACGGAGGCGCCCGCGGTGAGGTGCAGCACTTCCTTCTCGTAGTTGGGCAGCGAATTGGGCGCGACGACCTGGATGGGGTCGAAGACCGACCCGTCGCTCACGTTCACGAAGCTGATGCCCGCCTTGGAGTCGCGGCGCGTCCGCACCCAGCCGCGCACCTCCACCTTCGAGCCCGCTTCGACGGCCCCCGACAGGGCCTTCTTCACACTCACGACCTGCATGGTGCTCTCCCTCTGCTCCAGACCGGGAAGGCGAGTTAGTCGCGCCCGGGCCCGAGGGCAAGCACCGAGCGAGGCCCGGCCTCCAGCGCGGGCCTGCTTGGGGCCCCTCCCACCCGGGTTCCCGGTCAGGGGCCCCGGGGCGCCAGCCGTCCAGGCTTTCGACGCGCCAAGACTTGTTGCCCGCGTGTCCTACCTCCCGCTAAGAGTCCGAGGAGCCATGGCGATGAACGAGCGTTACGAGCCGCAGTCGATTGAAGGAAAGTGGCAGACCCGCTGGGAAGAGGAGGGCCTCTTCCGGGCAGGCAGGCGTCCGGACGCCCCCAAGAAGTACGTCCTGGAGATGCTGCCGTACCCCAGCGGCCAGATGCACATGGGGCACGTGCGCAACTACCTCATCGGGGACGTCTACGCGCGCTACTACCAGATGCGCGGCTTTGACGTGCTGCACCCCATGGGCTGGGACGCCTTCGGCCTGCCGGCGGAGAACGCGGCCATCAAGGACGGCGTCCACCCGGCCATCCGCACCCGCGAGAACATCGAGTCGTTCAAGGCGGAGATCAAGACGCTCGGCTACAGCTACGACTGGACGCGCGAGGTCAACACCAGCCAGCCGGAGTACTACCGCTGGAACCAGTGGTTCTTCCTCCAGATGCTCGAGCGCGGGCTCGTCTATCGCCGCTTCAGCAAGGTGAACTGGTGCACCGGCTGCCTCACCGTCATCGCCAACGAGCAGGTGAAGGACGGCCGCTGCGAGCGCTGCAACTCGGAGGTGTTGGACAAGGAGATGCCCGAGTGGGCGTTCCGCATCACGAAGTACTCGCAGGACCTGCTCGACGCGCTCGACACGCTCAAGGAGTGGCCGGACAGCATCACCGCGCGTCAGCGCAACTGGATTGGCCGCTCGGACGGCGCGGAGGTGGACTTCCGCGTCCAGGGGCATGACGCATCCCTGCGCATCTTCACCACCCGCGTGGACACGCTCTTCGGCTGCACCTACGTGGTGCTCGCGCCGGACCACAAGCTCGTGGACCTGGTGACGACGCCGGAGCGCCGCGCGGAGGTGGAGTCCTTCGCGAAGAAGATGGCCGCGCAGAACAAGACGGAGCGGCTGGGCGAGGACGCGGAGAAGGAGGGCGTCTTCACCGGCGCCCACGCGCTGAACCCGGTGACGGGCCAGCCGGTGCCCATCTGGATCGCCAACTTCGTGGTGAGCGACTACGGCACCGGCGCGGTGATGAGCGTGCCGGCGCACGACGCGCGCGACTTCGCCTTCGCGCGCAAGTACTCGCTGCCCGTGCGCGTGGTCATCCAGCCGGCGTCCGGCGACAAGCTGGGCGCGGGTGAGACGCTCGACGCGGCGTACACGGACGACGGCGTGCTCGTGGACTCCGGGGACTTCACCGGCATGTCTTCCGCCGAAGTGCGTGTGAAGCTGGCCGCGAAGCTGGAGGCGCAGGGGCAGGGCAAGGCCACGGTGACGTACCGCCAGCGGGACTGGGGCTTCAGCCGCCAGCGCTACTGGGGGACGCCCATCCCCATCGTCTACTGCGAGAAGTGCGACCCCGAGCGCAAGGGGCTCCCCGTCCCGGAGGATCAGCTCCCGGTGCGGCTGCCGGACATCGACACCCAGGCGGTGCTCACCGGACGAGGCGAGCCGCCGCTCGCGAAGGTCGCGTCCTTCGTCAACACGACCTGCCCCAGGTGCGGTGGCCCCGCGCGCAGGGAGGCGGAGACGATGGACACCTTCGTCGACTCCTGCTGGTACTTCGCGCGCTACCTGTCGCCGAAGTACGACGCGGCGCCCTTCGATCCGAAGGAGGCAAAGCACTGGCTGCCGGTGGACATCTACGTGGGCGGCCCCGAGCACGGCGTGATGCACCTGCTCTACTTCCGGTTCTGGACCCGGGTGATGAAGCTGCTCGGGCTCTCTCCCGTGGACGAGCCCGTCACGCGGCTGATTACCCAGGGCATCGTCAACGGCGCCGACGGCCGCAAGATGGGCAAGCGCTACGGCAACGGCGTGGCGCCCAACACCATCGTGCAGAAGTACGGCGCGGACACGGCGCGCACCTACGTGCTCTTCGCGGGCCCGCCGGAGCGCGACTTCGACTGGTCCCACGAGCAGGTGGAGGGCGTGTTCCGCTTCCTCAAGCGCGTGTGGACGCTGGCCGCCACGCACCACGCTTCGTCGGCGGAGGCCACGCACGCGGGCCCCTACGAGGGCAAGGCGCTGGAGACGCGCCGCGCGGCGCACAAGTGCCTCAAGCGCGTGACGGAGGCCATCGAGCGGCTGTCCTTCAACACCGCCGTCGCGGGCGTCATGGAGTGCGTGAACGCGCTCTACGCGGTGGGCACGCCGGAGACGCCCGCGGAGAAGGCGGCCATGGGCGAGGCGATGCGGCTGCTCGCGCGCATCCTCACCCCATTGGCGCCGCACATCGCGGACGAGCTGGCGGAGGCCTACGGCGCGAAGGCGTCCACCGTCACGGAGGCCTGGCCGGAGTTCGACCCGGCGCTGGTGGTGGACGACGTGATTCCGTACGCCGTGCAGGTGAACGGCAAGCTGCGCGCGGAGGTGCGCGTGGCGGCGGACGCGGACGAGGCGGCGGTGCGCGCGGCGGCGGAGGCGGACGACAAGGTGAAGGCCGCCCTCGAAGGCAAGACGCTGCGCAAGTTCGTCTTCGTCCCCAAGCGGCTGGTGAACTTCGTCGTCGGCTGACGGCAAGCGAGGGAGGGGAAGTGCCCGCGGAAGTGCTCGTCATGTGCTCCTCCTGCGGGCGCCCCCAGACGGCGGCCCGGCGCCGCTGCGCCTTCTGCGACGCGGAGCTGCCGGAGGCGCCCTGCCCCTCGCGGCTCCGGA
>NZ_JBKGHJ010000048.1:0-27129 GCF_046520365.1 Corallococcus sp. 4LFB | reverse complement strand
GAGCACGGCCAGGCGCCGCGTCACCACGGCCAGGCCCACCGCCTCGGCCGTGGGCGTGAGCACGAAGCCGTCACCCGCCCACTCCGCGTCCGTCCGCGGCAGGGCCGTGAGCCGGGTGAGCGCCACGCGGCGGCTGGGAATGCCCCAGAGGGTGCCGGGCCGCGGCCGGCCGACCCAGGGCACGACCTGGCCGCTCAGGAATCCTGCTCCATGGCCCGCACGCGCGCGAGCGTGTCCAGGTCGCGCTCCGTGGGGCCCAGCTCCAGCAGCAGCCGGCTCACGTCGTAGAGCAGGTCCCCGCGCTCGAACACCTTCAGCCGGGGCACGTCCAGGTTCAGGTCGTCCGCGCCCTTGTTGTACGCGAGGTCCATCAGCGACCGGAGCTGGAACGAGTCGTAGAGGTTGTACTCCACCAGGTAGCGCAGGGCCTCCACGTCGCCGCGACGCAGGTACGCGCGCCACAGCAGCACCGCGTCGTAGCCGTTGACGCCCTTGAGGTGCGGCGGCCGGCCCACGCCCAGCTTGTCTTCAATCTCCTTCAGCCCGCCGCCCATCCCCAGCCGCCGCGTGACGAAGCGCAGGTCGATGTGCGCCTCCGGCACCGGGAAGTGCTTCGCGCCGAAATACTCCTTCAGCACCGGCACGTCGAAGCACGAGCCGTTGAACGTCACCCACAGCCGCCGCGTCGCCATCGCCTCCGGCAGCGCGTCCATGTTCCGGCCCTGGATGAAGACGTGCAGCCCCGCGGCGTCGAACAGGCTCACCACCGTGGGCACCTGCGTCTGGCTGCCGTCCGTCTCGATGTCGAAGTAGACGGCGTCGTCCTGGAACTCCGGGAACAGACGCCAGTGCTCGCGCGGCGGCACCAGGCGGGCCAGCTCCTTCAGGTCCTTGCGGGCCAGGGCCTCGCGCGCCTCCGCGATGCGCTGGCGGGCCACCGTGTCCGCCTTGCGGCTGATGACGATGCCGCCGTCCGGGAAGTCATCCCAGGTCCGGATGCCCTTGGACCACAGGTCCTTCTCGCGCCACGGCCCCACGCCGGGGATGTGCTGGAACGTGTGCAGCAGCATCAATCGAGCGCACCCAGCCTTCCCGCCAACAGGTCGTCCAGGAGCGGCACGTCCGCCTCGCAGAACGGCAGCGCCTGCATCTCCGTGGGCGTGTGGAACGCCAGCTGGTGCGCGCCCAGCGGCTTCGGCTCGCCGGACTTGAGCGTGGCCGCGTACACCGCCAGCTCCACCGTGAGGTCCGGGTACGTGTGCCGGCCCTCCCACAGGCGGCGGCCCACGGCCAGCTCCACGTCCAGCTCCTCGCGGCACTCGCGCGCGAGGGCGGCCTCGTCCGTCTCGCCCGCCTCGACCTTGCCGCCGGGGAACTCCCAGAGGAGCGCGCGGCTGCCGCCGGGGAGGCGCTGCTGGACCAGGTACCGCGGCCCGCCGTCTTCCAGGCCGGGCCGGGGAATCAGCGCGGCCACCACCCGCACCGTCCGGGGCACGGCGCGCGTCACCCGCGCGGCCCCTTCTTCACGTCGTTCAGGTCCAGCGAGTACAGGTACGCGTTGTTGGACAGCACGTACACCCGCGAGCCCACGACGAACGGCGGCGCGGAGATGCCCGTGCCCGGGTTCCACGACAGGCGCGTCTTGCCCGTCGTCGGATCCACGAACAGCAGCGCACGCTCGTTGGGCACCAGGAGCATTCCCCGGGCCAACACCGGCGCCAGCGCCGTCCTATCCTTGAGGGGGAGCGACCAGATGAGCTTCCCCGTCTCCCCCAGGTAGGCGTCCACGCGGCCGTCGCCCGTGGCGAACACGACTTCACCCCGGGACAGGAGCGACGTCAGGCCGCCCACGCTGGTGTTCCAGATGACGGCGCCGGTGTCCGCCTCCAGGGCGTACAGGCCGTTCTTGTACGACGCGACGTAGAGCCGCCCCGCCGCGTCGATGGCTGGCGTGGTGTCCACGTCCAGGAACTCCGTCCCCGCGCCCGACAGGGACTTCTCCCAGACGACGCCGCCGTCCTCCAGCTTGAGGGCGACGAGGAAGCCGTCGGAGAAGCCGACGTACGCGGTGCCCTGGTCCACCTTCGGCGCGGAGGCCCCGCGGATGGTGAAGCCGGACGGCGGGTCGCGCCGGTACTGCCACACCCACGTGCCGTCCGTCGCCTTCACCGCGAACACCGTGTCGGTGTCCGTGGCCACCAGCACCAGGCCGTCCGCGAGCACCGGCACCGTGGCCAGCGACTCGTTGGTGGCGTACTTCCACTTCACCGCGCCGGTGCGGCCGTCGAGCGCGTACAGCACGCCGTCGCCGCCCGGCATGTAGACGACGCCCTCGCTGGCGATGCCGCCCGCGAGCGCCCGGGCCCCCGTGCGGAAGGACCAGGCCACCTGCCCGTCCGGCCCCACCGCGCGGATGTAGCCGTCACGCGTCTGGGCGACGACGTTCCGGCTCTCCGGGTCGTACACCGGGGAGGCGGGCTCGCGCGGCGCGTACTCCAGCAGCGGGACCTTGTCGACCAGGCCCTTCCACCAGTCCACCTGGAAGTACTCCACCGGCGGCTGGCGGGGCGCCGCGGGCAGCTCCGGGTTGCCATACAGCGGCGCCCGCGCACACCCGGCCAGGAGCCCCACCCCGGCCACCATTCCCACCCACCGCTTCCACCGAGCGAGCCGCATGGTCATGAGCGCGCTACGGCTGCCCCGCGTCCGTGGCCGTGGCGGCCGGCGGCGCCGGCGTGGGCACCTTCACGCCCTCCGCGGCCAGCACCGCCATGCGCTCGGTGGCCTGGCGGGCCGCGGCGCTGTTCGGGTGCTCCGTCGGGATCTTCGACAGCACCTGCGCCGCCTCGTCCTTCTTGCCCTGGAGGATCAGCATGCGCGCCTTGTGGTACGCGCCCATGCCGACGAGGTACTCGCCGGTGTCCGCCTTCTCCATCTCCTCGAAGGCGGTGATGGCCTTGGCGTAGTCGCCCTTGGCCTCGTAGGCGTAGCCCTGGCCTTCCAGGGCGCTCGCGCGCAGGGCGTCGTTCGCCGGGGCGCCCTTGAGGAAGACGTCCAGGGACGCCAGGGCGTCGTCGTTCCTGCCCAGCCGGAACTCGGCCTTCGCCTGCGCCAGGGCGGCCGTCGTCGCCGAGCGCGTGCCCTCGTGCTCCTTGCGGAAGGCCGACAGCTGCTTCACGACCTCCTCGTCACGGGCCTGCACCGTCGCGAACGGGGGCTCCGTGGCCGTGGGGTCCGCCGGGTCCACGCCCGTCACGGGGCGGTCCAGGACGGTGAGGGCCTGGCCCAGGGCCATGGCGGCCGTCTCCTCGCCGCGCTTGGACACTTCGCTGACGATGGCGAACCCCACCGCGCCCAGCACGAGCACGCCCGCGCCGATGGCGAGGAACTTCTGGCGCTGCATCAACCAGTCGCGCGCGTCCGCCCCCACCTTCTGGAAGGCGTCCGGCTGGCGAAGCTCCTGCTGGCGAATCTTCTCGGTCTTCTGCTGGGCCACGATGAAGGGACCTCTCTCCGGCTCGACGGTGCTCTTCGCTCTGCTGGGAAAGCGGCGCACTGTAAAGAGCGCCCGCTGGGAGTGTCAACGCGTGAGCGCGGTCAGTCGCGCCCCGCGCGCTTCCCACCCTTGCCACCCTTGCCCGCCAGGTGCGGCTTCTTGCGCGCCTCACGCTTGGCCTTGCCTGGACGCTCGCGGAAGAGCAGGCGGATGGGGACCCGCAAGTCGAACGTCTTGCGGAGCTGGTTGGTGATGTACCGCTTGTACATGTCCGGCACGCCCTGCGGCTCGTTGCACGTGAGGGCGAACGTCGGCGGCGCCGCCGCCACCTGGGCGATGTAGTACAGGCGCAGCGGCTTGCCCTTCACGATGGGCGCCGGGTTGTTGTCCACCATGTAGTCCAGCAGCTTGTTGAGCTGGGGGGTGGGCGCCCGGAAGCGGAACTGCCTGGCCAGCTCCACCGCCACGTCCACCACCTTCTCCACCTTGGAGCCGTGCAGGGCGGACGTGAAGATGACCGGCGCGTAGCCCACGAACTTCAGCGCGATCTTGAGGTCCTCGCGGAAGGACTCCTGGCGGCGCTTGTCCTCCGCGATGAGGTCCCACTTGTTCACCACGATGACCAGCGCGCGGCCCCGGTCCATGGACAGGCCCGCGAGCTTCGCGTCCTGATCCACCGCCGGCTCCGTGGCGTCCATCAGCAGCACCGCCACGTCGCTGCGCTCCAGGACCTTCAGCGCGGCGATGACGGAGTACTGCTCCACCTGGTGCGCGATGGTCTTCTTGCGCCGGATGCCCGCGGTGTCCGTGAGGATGAGCTGGTTGCCCTTGTACATCACCTCGGAGTCGATGGGGTCGCGCGTGGTGCCGGCGACCTCGCTCGTGACGACGCGCTTCTCCTTGAGGATGGCGTTGACCAGGGTGCTCTTGCCCACGTTGGGCCGGCCGATGATGGCCACGCGGATCTTCCCGTCGTCCGGCGGCGCCTCCGCGTCCTCGCCCTCCTGCTTCTCCGGGAGCCTGGACACGACGGAGTCCATCAGGCTGCCCATGCCCAGGTTGTGCTCGGCGGACATGGCGTTCACGTCGCCCAGGCCCAGGCGGAAGAACTCGCCGGCCAGCGACTGCATCTGCCCGGTCTCGTTGTCCAGCTTGTTGGCCGCCACCACGACGGGCTTGCCCGACTTGCGCAGGTAGTGGGCGACGGCCTCGTCCGCGGTCGTCATCCCCGCGCGGGCGTCCACCACGAAGATGATGACGTCGCACTCCTCCACCGCGAACTGCGCCTGCTCGCGCACCTGCTTGAGCAGCGTGTCCTTCTCACCGGGGACGAAGCCGCCCGTGTCGATGAGGGTGAAGGCGCGGCCCTCCCACTCCGCGTCGGCGTAGTGCCGGTCGCGGGTGACGCCCGGCTCGTCCTCCACGAGCGCGATACGCCGGCCCACCAGGCGGTTGAACAGCGTGCTCTTGCCCACGTTGGGGCGACCGACAATGGCGACCAGCGGCTTCATGGAGTCTCTTTCGACAGCGACGACGACTTCAGCGGCGACGGCTTCAGCGGCGACATCACTCGTAACCCAGCTTCCTCAGGCCCGCGGCGCGTTCGCTCCAGCGGGCCTCCACTCGCACGCGCAGGTCCAGGTACACGTGCGCGCCCAGCAGGCGCTGCACCGACTTGCGCGCGTCCGTGCCGATGAGCTTCAGCATCTGCCCCTGCTTGCCAATCAGGATGGCCTTCTGGCTGTCTCGCTCCACGTAGATGGAGGCCGCGATGCGGATGAGGCCGCCCAGCTGGCCGGGGGGCGTGCCCGGGCGCGGCTCGCGCTCGGACTCGTCGAACACGTCCACCAGCACCGCGGTGGAGTACGGGATCTCCTGGCGGCAGTGCCGGAGCACCTGCTCGCGGATGTACTCCGCCACCAGCACGCGCTCCTGCTGGTCCGTGAGCATGTCCTCCGCGAAGAGGGGCTCGCCTTCCGGCAGGTGGCCCAGCACGACCTGGAACAGGTGCTCCACGCCGTCCTTCTCCCGCGCGGAGATGGGCACCACCTCCGCGAAGGGGAACTCCTGGCCGTAGAGGGCGATGAGCGGCAGCAGCTTCGACTTGGGGATGGAGTCGATCTTGTTGATGACCAGGAAGGTGGGCTTGCCCACCTTCTCCAGCCGCTCGAGGATGGAGCGGTTGCCCGGCGTCACGTCCAGCGTCTCGCCCTGGGGCGGCTCGATGAGGAAGAGGACCAGGTCCACCTCCTCGGCCGCGGAGAGGGCGGCCTCCACCATGTAGCGGTTGAGCTCTCCCTTGGCCTGGTGGATGCCGGGCGTGTCGAGGAACGCCACCTGCCCTTCCGGACGCGTCACCACGCCCAGGATGCGGTTGCGGGTGGTCTGCGGCTTGGGCGAGACGATGGCGATCTTCTCGCCGGTGAGCGCGTTGAGCAGCGTGCTCTTGCCCACGTTGGGCCGGCCGATGAGCGCGGCGAAGCCAGCGCGAGGGGTCTTCTTCTGGGACTGAGAGGCCATACTTCCGGAGATGATCAGTGGGCCTTCCGACGTGCTGCACGGGAAGGCCCCGGGGGAACGGCTATGAACGGCGGACGGCCTTAAGACGGCCGCGCCGTGGAGATGGTCAACGTCTGGATGCGCACGTCCCGGCGGGGACGGTCGTTTGAATCCTTGGGAAGCTCGTTGGCGATGCGGTCCACCACGTCCTGCCCTTCCACCACCTCGCCAAAGATGGTGTACCGGTTGTCCAGGTGGGGCTGTGGCGCGGCGGTGATGAAGAACTGACTGCCGTTGGTGTTGGGGCCGGTGTTGCCCATGGCCAGCAGGCCCTTCCTGTCGAAACGCCGGCCACCCTGGAACTCATCCTCGAAACGGAAGCCCGGCCCACCGTTTCCCCGGCTGGTCGGGTCCCCGCCCTGGATCATGAAGTCCTTGATGCAGCGGAAGAAGAGCGTCCCGTCGTAGAGCGGGCGGCCGTGCTGCACCTGGAACGTCACCGGGTCCGTCCAGGGCTTCTCCCCGGTGGCCAGGCCCACGAAGTTCTCCACCGTCCGAGGCGACTCCGTGGAGAACAGGCGCACCACGATGCGCCCCTCCGTCGTCGCGAAGGTGCCGAACAGCTCCGTGCCCGCGCGGGCCTGCTCCATGAAGCTCATCGCGGCGCGCTCTTGGTGGCAGGAGCAGGCTTGGAGGCCGGGGCCTTCTTGGCCGTGGCTGCGGCGGCACCCTTGGGCGCCTTGTCACTCAGGGTAATCGTCTCCAGGACCACGGGCGTCTGCGGGCGGTCCTGCGCGCTGCGCGGCACGTTGCCGATCTTCTCCACCACGTCGTAGCCCGTGACGACCTCGCCGAAGATGGTGTGGCGGCCGGTGAGGTGCGCGGGCGTGGAGGTGGTGATGAAGAACTGGCTGCCGTTGGTGTTGCGCCCCGCGTTGGCCATGGCCAGCAGGCCCGGCTTGTCGAAGCCGCGGCCGCTCTGGAACTCGTCCGCGAAGCGGTAGCCCGGGTCGCCATTGCCGGTGCCGGTGGGGTCGCCGCCTTGAATCATGAAGCCCGGGATGACGCGGTGGAACACGGTGCCGGCGTAGAGCGGCTTGCCCTTCACCGGCTCGCCCGTCTTTGGATCCGTCCAGGTCTTCTCGCCGGTGGCGAGGCCCACGAAGTTCTCCACCGTCCTGGGCGCGTCCTTGGAGAAGAGCTTCACGGTGATGACGCCCTGGCTCGTCTTCAGGGTCGCGTAGAGGTCCTTGCCGACCTGGACCTTCCGGGTCCAGGGGCCCGCGGCGGGCTCGGCGGCCAGGGCCGCGAAGGCTGCAAGCGCCACGGTGATACCGAGAAGACGGTGCATACGGGACGGCCTCCAGGGCAGGAAGGCGCGGACCCTACCCCCCACCCCCCTCCCCCTCCAAGGGCTTTCACGCCGGAGGGTCGTCCGGTGAAGGACCTCCCGGGATGGGCGCCACCACGGCCGGCGCCGCCACGACAGCGGCCTCCGCCTTGAGGCGCTCCAGGGTGGTGCGAGCGGCCGCCTGCTCGGCCTCCTTCTTGTTCCGGCCGGTGGCCCGGGCGTACACGGCCTCCCCGATGACCACCTCCACCTCGAACACCTTGGCGTGCTCCGGGCCCGTCTCCGACACCACCCGGTAGCGCGGCGACAGCTTGAGCTTCTCGTGGGACAGCTCCTGGAGGAGCGTCTTGTAGTCCAGGCGGCCGGCGCCGGAGGCCACCTCCTCCACCAGCTCCCCGAAGCAGCGGTCCACCAGCGCCAGCGCCGGCTCCAGGCCGCCGCTCAGGTAGACGGCGCCCAGCACCGCCTCCAGCGCGTCCGCCAGCAGCGAGTTCTTGTCGCGGCCGCCGGACTGGGACTCGCCCCGGCCCAGCAGCAGCAGCTCGCCCAGGCGCAGGCTCCGGGCCACGCGGGCCAGGCCCTCCTCGTGGACGATGCGGGCGCGCATCTTGGTGAGCTCCCCTTCGGGGACGCCGGGGCAGCGGTCCATCAGCCGGTGGCTCACGGCCAGGTCCACGACGGCGTCGCCCAGGAACTCCAGGCGCTGGTTGTCCTTGAGGTTCTGGTCGCGGTTCTCGTTGACGTACGTCTTGTGCGTGAGCGCTTCCAGGGCCAGGTCCCGCTTGGAGATCTGCACGCCCAGGCGCGCCTCCAGGGCCTGCACCCGCTCGGCCAGGGTCATCTTCTCCACGCGGCTCACTCCTGGGGGGCGTCCGGGCCCACGAGGCGCACGGCCTCGGGAGCGACCTTCAACAGGTCCGCCACCATCCGCACCACGCCGGGGAACTCATCCAGTTCGAAGCGGCCCGCCCACACCTTGCCCTGGGTGCCCGCCAGCAGGCCCCGGAAGGTGCGCCCGGCGATGCGCGCGGCGGCGAAGCGGTAGGCCTTGCCCTCCACCTGCAGCTGCGCCAGCAGCTCCAGGCTGCTGCGCGGCGGCACCAGCGCCTGCGGACCGAACTTCTCCACCACCTCCACGAAGCGCAGCGGCTCCGGGCCGCTCGCCGCCTGGGGGGCCCGCGCCATCGGCTCGCCGAGCAGCGCGGACAGGTAGCCCGTCAGCGCGGCCCGCTCGCGGAACTCCGACAGCTCGATGACGTGCCCCGCGGCGGTGGCCAGCTCCTCCCCGCCCCGGATGGCCTGCGCGATGCGGAAGTTGCCCTGCCGGTCCGCCACCAGCTTCACCGCGAGCTGTCCCTCCTCCACCGACGTGGACAGCTCCAGCGACCGCGGATCCACGTCCGCGGGCAGGCCCAGCAGCTGCAACTCCTCCGAGCGGCGCTGCAGGTGGAAGACGTGGTCGCTGAAGGTGTCCAGCAGCAGCGCCTGCATCTCCTCCGCCGCGTCGATGGCGGACAGCAGGATGGGCGTCATGCCCACCACCGCCGGCGGCGCGATGGGGATGAGCCGGTCACCCATCACCTGGAAGGTGATGTCGGTGATGAAGTCCCGGGTGATGGGGTTCACCAGGGACGCGGCCTCCAGGTCCAGCACCACTTCGACGCCGGACGGCTCCTCACGGACCTGGAGCCCCAGCTCACGCAGCCGAGCGGTATCCATCAGGCCCCTTTGAAGGTCTCGCGGGCGATGATGGTGCGCTGGATCTCGCTCGTGCCCTCGCCAATCTCACAGAGCTTGGCGTCGCGCAGGTAGCGCTCCACCGGGAACTCGCGCGTGTAGCCGTAGCCGCCGTGGATCTGCACGGCCTTGTTGCAGCCGCGCATGGCCGCCTCCGAAGCGAACAGCTTCGCCATGGAGGCCTCCTCCGAGTACGGCTGCCCCGCGTCCGCGAGCCGCGCCGCGCGGTGCACCAGCAGGCGCGCCGCCTCCAGCTCCGTCTTCATGTCCGCCATCATCCAGCGCAGGCCCTGGAACTCACCGATGGGCTGGCCGAACGCGGTGCGGTCCTTGGAGTACGCCACCGACTCCTCCAGCGCCCCGCGCAGCAGGCCCACCGACAGCGCGCCGATGGTGATGCGGCCCTTGTCGAGGATCTTCAGCGTGTCGATGAAGCCGCGGTCGACCTCGCCCACGATGGCGTCGTCTCCGACCTCCACGTTCTCCAGGATGAGCTCCGCGGTGTCCGACGAGCGCATGCCCAGCTTGCCGTGGATGGAGCGCTGGCTGAAGCCGGGGAGGCCCTTCTCCAGCACGAAGGCGGTGATGCCCTTCTGGCGCTTCTCCGGCGACGTGAGCGCCAGCACCACGAACACGTCACCCACCGTGCCCTGGGTGATGAACATCTTCGCGCCGTTGAGCACCCACTTGTTGCCCTTCTTCACGGCGGTGGTGCGCATGCCGGACGCGTCCGAACCGGATCCCGGCTCGGTGAGGCCCCACGCGCCCAGCCACTCGCCGGTGGCGAGCTTGGGCAGGTAGCGCTGGTGCTGCGCCTTGTTGCCGAAGACGCGCACGTGGCTGGTCCCCAGGCCGTTGTGGCTGGCCACCGTGAGGGCGAGCGAGCCGTCGTAGCGGGCGATCTCCTCCACGGCCACCGCCACGGCGAGCGAGTCCATGGCCGCCCCGCCGTACTCCTCGGAGACGAGCATGCCCAGCACGCCCAGCTGGCCCAGCTCCTTCACCACCTCCATGGGGAACTTCTCGTCCTTGTCCCATTCCCGCGCGTACGGCTTCACGCGGCGTTCGCAGAATTCACGGAGGGAGGCCTGGAGGGCGCGGTGGCTTTCAGGAAGTTCGAAGTCCATGGTCGGGTGCGGAATCTAGAGCGTGAGTGACGGGTGGGGAACTTCAGACGGGGTGGACGCCGTGCTTCTTCTCCGCACGGGGCTGGAACCGGTCCGCATAAAGCGAATAACGCTGGAGCAATTCCCCGCGCAGGGAGTCGCCCGGAATCACGGCGTCGATGATGAGCTCGCTGGCCAGCTTGTAGATGTCCACGTCCTGCTTGTACTCGTCGCGCAGCTTCTGGACGAAGGCTGGCCGCTCGGCCTCCGGCAGCTCTTGAATCTTGTTGAAGTAGACGGCGTTCACCGCCGCCTCCGGGCCCATCACGGCGATCATCGCCTGGGGCAGCGCCAGCGTGGCCTCCGGGGCGAAGCCCGGCCCGCTCATGGCGTAGAGGCCGGCGCCGTAGGCCTTGCGCACCACCACGCAGATGCGCGGCACGCTGGCCTCCGACACCGCGGAGATCATCTTCGCGCCCGCGCGGATGATGCCCGCGCGCTCCACCTTGGTGCCAATCATGAAGCCCGGCACGTCCGACAGGTACAGCAGCGGGATGTTGAACGCGTCACACAGCCAGATGAACCGGGCCGCCTTGTCCGCGCTGTCCACGAACAGCACGCCGCCCTTGTACTTGGGCTGGTTCGCGACGATGCCCACCGGCCGGCCGCCGATGCGCGCCAGGCCGGTGATGAGCTCCTGCGCGAAGAGCTTCTTCACCTCGAACCAGCTGCCCTCGTCGATGAGCTCCGTGATGAGGGCGTGCATGTCGAACGGCTTGTTCTGATCCGGCGGGACGATCTCATCCACGCGCTTGCCGCTGTGCTTGGGGGCCTTCAGCTCGACGGTGGGCGGGGCCTTGGAGAAGTTCTCCGGGAAGAAGGCCAGGTACTGCTTCGCCGCGGCGATGGCGTCCTGCTCCGTCTTCACCAGCACGTCGCCCACGCCGGACACGGAGCAGTGCATCTTCGCGCCGCCCATCTCCTCCAGCGTGACCTTCTCACCGATGACCATCTCCGCCATGCGCGGGCTGCCCAGGTACATGGAGGCGTTGCCCTCCACCATGATGACCAGGTCGCAGAACGCGGGGATGTACGCGCCGCCCGCGGCGGACGGGCCGAACAGGAGGCAGATCTGCGGGACGAAGCCCGACAGGTGGACCTCGTTGTAGAAGATGCGGCCCGCGCCCCGGCGGCCGGGGAACATCTCCACCTGGTCCGTGATGCGCGCGCCCGCGCTGTCCACCAGGTACAAGAGGGGGCAGCGCTGCGCCCTCGCCGTCTCCTGGATGCGGAGGATCTTCTCCACCGTGCGCGCGCCCCAGCTGCCCGCCTTCACCGTGGAGTCGTTGGCCATGATGGCCACCGCCCGCCCGTCGATGCGCGCCATGCCGGTGATGACGCCGTCGGAGGGCAGCTCCGGGTCCAGGTTGTTGGCGAGCTTTCCGTCCTCCACGAAGGAGTCCGCGTCCACGAGCAGCCGGATGCGCTCCCGCGCGAAGAGCTTGCCGGCCTCCGCGTTCTTCGCGTGGTACTTGGACGCGCCGCCCTTCTCCACCTGGGCGAGCTTCTCGAGCAGTGTCTGGTCTGAGGACATGGCCGCCGTCCCATACCAAGAAACCCCAGGCCTGGCTGCCTTCTTGCCAGCCGAAGCACCAGGCGTGCCGTCCAGCGGACGACGCAAGGGGCTACGACAGAGCGCTTCGGGGGATGGCGCGGGGGGCCTCCCTGCCTACCTTGATGTTGCACGGGGGGTGTGCACCCAGGCGGGCCACGAACCGCCCCGTAAACCGCATCCGGCCCTGGAGGGACCCATGTTCAGAGCGAAGAAGGCGACGTGGCAGGCGAAGGCTTTGGCCAAGAGCAAGCTGTACCGCCAGTTCCTGGCGCACCAGCTGCTCGACCAGCTCCCCGATTACGCGGGCAAGGCGGGCAAGGTCGCCCGCAAGTCCTGGGACAACTTCGACCCGGACGACGCGCTGCGCTATGTGGGATTGACGACGTACAAGCCGGCGCGCGCGGGCCTGGGCGGCGTGGGGGCGTTCCTGCTGGGCGCCGCCGCGGGCAGCATCGTGGCCCTGCTGATGGCCCCCAGCCGCGGCACGGAGCTGCGCACCACCGTCAAGGACAAGGCGATGGGCTACATCAACAAGCAGGGCGTGAACATGGGCGGAGAGAAGACCGCGAGCGCCTGAAGCCGGGTTGAATGAAGCAGGCAGGGGCAGCACGGTCCGCGAGCAACCGCGGGCCTGTTGCCCCTGTCGCTTTCGTGGGGCCTAGCGGCCTTTATAGACAGGAGGACGCTTCTCCGCGAAGGCGCGGAGCCCTTCCAGCCGGTCCTCCGTCTTGAGCACCTCCTCGTACTTCTTGAGCTCCAGCGCCAGCGCGTCGTCCAGCTCCAGGCCGGTGCCCTCGTCGATGGCGTGCTTCGCGGTGGACACGGCGACGGGGGCGTTGTCCACGACGGCCTCCGCGAGCTGGAAGGCGACCTCCAGCAGGTGCCCTTCCGGGGCCAGCCGGTTCACCAGGCCGATGCTGAAGGCCTCCGCCGCGTTGACGCGCCGGGCGGTGAGGATGAGGTCCTTCGCGCGCCCGGGGCCGATGAGCCGCGCCAGCCGCTGCTGCCGCCGCCGCCGGGGATGATGCCCAGCTTCACCTCCGTGAGGCCCATCTCCGTGGCGGGCGAGGCGACGCGCAGGTCGCACGCCAGGGCCAGCTCCGTGCCGCCGCCGAAGGCCGCGCCGTTGATGGCGGCGATGAAGACGCAGTCGCTCTTTTCAATGGAGCGCAGGGTGACGCGCAGGCCGTTGAGGAAGGCGCGCACCTCGTCCTCCGACATGGTGGTGCGCTCCTTCAGGTCCGCGCCCGCGCAGAAGGCCTTGTCGCCCGCGCCGGTGAGGATGACGGCGCGCACCGCGCGGCCGGAGGAAACGCGGGCCACGAGCGCGTCCAGCTCCTGGTGCATCGCGCGGCTGATGGCGTTGCGGCGGCTCTCCCCGTCGATGGTCCAGATCTCGATGGCGCCGCGCGCGTCGACCTTGAACTCCGGCATCTTCGCTCCCCGTGACGGACCGCGGTGGGCGGCCCGCGTGAATGGCGCGCAGCCTGAAACCTGTTCCCCAGTCTGGCAAGCCGTAAACGGTTAGGATTTCGCCCATGCCTTCGTGCCCAACGACGAAACGCCCGTGGCGGTGGCTGCCCGGACTGCTCACCGTCTCCACCCTGCTCGTGCTCGCCCTGCCGCTCGTGGCCCTGGCGCGCGGCGGCGGTGGCGAGCACTACACCTCCGGACGCGACCGGGGTGGTGGCGGCGGTGGGGGTGACGGGCTGCCCCTCTGGCTGCTCTTCGACCTCATCCGGATCCTCTTCCTGTATCCGAAGGTGACCGTCCCGCTGCTCGTCATCGGCGGCGGGCTCTACTGGCTCTACAAGCGCAACCTGCACCCGGACGCCACCACCCGGCGCGCGTTGGATCAACGCGAGGCGGAAGTGCGCACGGAGGTGTCCGGCCGCGACGTGCAGGGGTGGGTGAACGCGCTGAAGCTCAAGGATCCGTCCTTCGAGCTGGAGCCCATGCTGGAGAAGGTGCGCTGGCTCTTCATCGAACTGCAGAAGTCCTGGTTCCGGCGGGACATGACGCCGGTGCGCCCCTTCCTGTCGGACGCGACGTGGCAGCGCTTCAACGTGCAGCTGGGGCTGATGCAGGCGCAGGGCGTGCGGGACGCGCTCGCGGACATGAAGGTGCTGGACGTGCAGCTCATCGGCCTGCACCAGACGAACTGGTACGACAGCATCCACGTGCGCGTGCGCGCCAGCATCCGCGACACGGACGTGCCCGCGAACCAGACGGACGCGCAGGCCATGGCGGCCGCCAGCCGCGTGGCGCCGGAGGTCTTCACGGAGGTGTGGACCTTCGTGCGCAAGCCGGGCGCGCAGACGCGCATTGGCGAGGACCTGTTCCAGGGCAAGTGCCCCAACTGCGGCGCGCCCTACAAGGGCGGCGCGTCCAACACCTGCGAGTTCTGCAACGCGGTGGTGAACTCCGGCAACTACGACTGGACGCTCTCTGAAATCACGCAGGGCGTGGAGCACGTGCGCCACCACAAGCAGGTGGACGGCCTGATGCAGGCGCGCGAGGCCGACCCGGCGCTCAACCTGGAGATGCTGGAGGACCGCGCGTCGCTGCTGTTCTGGAAGTGGATCGACGCGCAGAGCCGCAACGAGCCGCAGCGCCTGTCCAAGGTCGCCAACGCGGACGCCCTCACGAAGCTGGACGCGGAGCTGGGCCAGCTGGCGAAGCAGGGCCGGCGGCGCGTCTTCCTGGAGTGCGCGGTGGGCGCGGTGGACGTACGCGCGCTGGAGGTGCACCCGGAGGCCTTCGACGAGGCCCAGGTGGAGGTCCGCTGGAGCGCCCGCATGGGCGTGGGCCCCGTGAACGAGAAGCCCCCCAGCCTGCCCACGGTGCCCCAGCGCTGGGTCTTCACGCTGCTGCGCCGCCACGGCGCGAAGACGAACACGGACACCGGTATGTCCACGGACCGCTGCCCGCAGTGCAACGCGCCCACCACCAACAGCGCGGCCAACACCTGCGAGTTCTGCGGCACGGTGCTGGGCAACGGCGAGCGCGACTGGGTGCTCGCGTCCGCCCTCCCCTTCGAGTCCTGGAACGTGCACCACGCGCGGCAGGCGAGCGCGCAGGCGGAGCGCTACCGGCAGCGGCGCCAGGCCGAGCGCGGCACCGTCCCGCCCCCGCCCACGGACGTCGGCGGACATGCCCAGGGTGACGGCGACCGGGTGGTGACGGACGTGAAGGAGCGCGAGCGGCTGCTCTACATGATGGCGTCCATCGCCGCCGCGGACGGTGAAGTCAGCGCCGCCGAGCGCCGCCTGCTCAAGCTGTGCGCGGAGCGCTGGAGCGTGTCGTGGCCCAACGTGGAGATGGCGCTCAACGCCGGGCCCCAGCTCTTCGAGCGGCTGGTTCCCCGGGGCAGCCCGGAGGCGGAGGTGTTCCTGCGCCACATCGTGGACATGGCGCTGGTGGACGGCCGCATCGACCGCAAGGAGCGGCGGATGCTGCAGATCGCCGCCCAGCACCTGGGGCTGGAGGAGCAGCTGACGGTGATGCTCGGGGACCGCTAGTCACGCGGTCCCCGGTGAGGGGCCTTCAGGTCTGCGCGCGGCGGGAGGCCTTCTTGTCCCGCTCACCCAGCGCGGCCTGGAGGTACTTGCCCGCGAGCTTCCGGCCGATGAGCTCCTGGGCGATCTCCCCGGCCTCCACCAGCTTGTCCAGGTCGATGCCGGTGTCCACGCCCATGCCGTGCAGCATGAACACCGCGTCCTCGGAGGCCAGGTTGCCCGCGGCGCCCGGCGCGTAGGGACAGCCGCCCAGCCCGCCGATGCTCGCGTCGAACGTGGTGACGCCTGCGGACAGGCCCACCAGCGCGTTGGCCAGCGCGGTGCCGCGCGTGTCGTGCAGGTGCAGCGCCAGCGTGTCCACCGGCATGTGCTGGAGCAGCGCGGACAGGATTTCCTCCGTCTGCCGCGGCGTGCCCACGCCAATCGTGTCGCCCAGGCTGAGCTGGTAGATGCCCGCGTCCACCAGCTGCCGGCAGATGTCCACCACGCGCTCCACCGGGACGTGGCCCTCGTAGGGGCAGCCCCATACGGTGGACAGGTAGCCGCGCACGCGCATGCCGGCCTTGCGGGCGGCGGCCGTCACCTCCTTCGCGCCGGCCAGGGCCTCCGCGATGGTCTTGTTGATGTTCTTCTTGGAGTGGGCCTCCGACGCGGAGATGAACACCGCGGCCTCCTCCAGGCCCGCCGCCTGCGCGCGCTCCAGCCCCTTGAGGTTGGGCACCAGCGCGGAGAAGACGACCCCCGGGCGGCGGCCCACCAGCTTGAGCAGTTCCTCCGCGTCCGCGAGCTGGGGGATCCACTTGGGTGACACGAACGACGTCACCTCGATGCGCTTCTCCCCCGCGGCGACCAGGGCGTTGATGAGGCGCGCCTTGTCGCGGGTGGGCAGCGTGCGGAGCTCGTTCTGCAGGCCGTCGCGGGGGCCGACCTCGTACACGTCGACCCGGCGGGGCAGTTGCCCCAGCAGGCCGACCCGCGTTCGCGATGTCTCTTTCGGATCCACTTTGGACGTGTCCCGGGCCGGTCAACCGCGCCCGGCTCCCACGATGAGGTCGGTCGACTCGGGTGTCATCGGCCCGGAATCCAGGCCGCCGTGCACCCACTCCACCGAAAAGCCCGTGCTTTCCAACAGCCGTTCCAGTTCCGCAAGAGGATAGTAACGAAGCGCGTACGCCGCTCGCAGGACGCGACCGTCCGGCAAGGTGAGCTGACGCTGGCCGACATCGCGGCCACGCGTCGCGTCGAAGCGGCTCTCCTCCTCCAGGAGACTCCCATCCGGTAACCGCTCGCGGAACGACGCGCCCGGACTTCCGGCCAGCCGCTCGTAGGGGACCGTCTGGAACACCAGCCGTCCGCCGGGCCGCAGCGCCCGCGCCACCTCGCGCAGCACCTGGACGTGCTCCGCGTCGCTGAAGGCGAAGAGTGTCGAATACCAGGCGTACGCGCCCCCCAGGGACGCGTCCTGGAAGGGCAGCGCCCGCAGGTCACCCCGCACCGCGGGAAAGCCGGGGCGGCGCAGGCGCAGGGACAGCGGATCCAGCTCCAGGCCCACCACCCGCCCGGCGAGCGCGCCCTCCGCGTTGAGCCGCGCCGCGTGCCGGCCGTGGCCGCAGCCCAGGTCCACCACCGGCCCCTCCACGTCCGCGAACGCCCGGGACAGGTACTCCGCTTCCCGGGCCGTCACCGCCTCCGAGAGGTACGGCAGCGTGCTGCGCAGGTACAGCTCCCCGAAGAAGTCGTCCACGGCCGTCGCGCGCTTGGGGGGACGCCTCAGCGCTTGAGGGCGGGCAGCTTCTCGCGCAGGCGGCGCACGGCCTCGTCCAGCACCGCTTCCGACTTGCAGAAGGCGAAGCGCGCGAAGCGCTGCCCCAGGTGCCGGTGCTCCGGGCCGTAGAAGACGCTGGGCGGGATGCCGGCCACGCCCACCTCCGTCACCAGGTGCCGGCAGAAGGCCACGTCGTCCGCGAAGCCGTAGCCGGTGACGTCCGCGAGGATGAAGTAGCTGCCCTCCGGGGAGAACGCCTGGAGCCCCGCCGCGCGCAGGCCCGTGAGCAGCCGCTCCCGCCGGGCGGTGTAGAGCGCCGTCAGCTCCTGGAAGTAGCTGTCCGGCAGCCGCAGCGCCACGGCCATGGCGGCCTGGAACGGCGACGCGGTGGCGAAGGTGACGAACTGGTGCGCGCGCTGCACCGCGTCCCGCAGCGGCGGCGGCGCGATGATCCAGCCGATCTTCCACCCCGTCAGGCTGAAGGACTTGCCCGCGCTGCTCACCGTCACCGTGCGGTCCGCGAGCACCGGCACCGTGGCGGCGCGAATGTGGCGCGAGGGGGCGAAGACGATGTGCTCGTAGACTTCATCCGCCAGCACCTTCACGTCGTGCTCGGCGCAGAGGTGGCCCAGGAACTCCAGCTCCTCGCGGGTGAAGACCTTGCCCGTGGGGTTGTGCGGCGAGTTGAGGATGAGCAGCCGCGTCTTCGGACCGAAGGCCGCGCGGACCTCCTCCCGGTCGAACCACCACGTGGTGTGCTCCGCGTCCGGCGGGCGCAGGGGCACGTAGCGCGGCGTGGCGCCCGCGAAGGCGATGTTGGCGTCGTAGGAGTCGTAGAACGGCTCGAAGGCCACCACCTCGTCGCCGGGGTCCACCAGGCCCAGGATGACGTCGAGGATGGCCTCCGTCGCGCCGCTCGTGACGGTGACCATGGTGTCCGGATCCACGGCGTGGCCGTAGAAGCGCTGCGCGTGCTCCGCGATGGCGTTGCGCAGGTCCTTCGCGCCCACGCCGGGGGCGTACTGGTTGACGCCGCCCTGGATGGCCTTCCACGCGGCCTCCTTGATGGCGTCCGGCCCGTCGAAGTCCGGGAAGCCCTGGCCCAGGTTCACGGCCTGGTGCTTCAGCGCCAGCGCGCTGAACTCGGAGAAGACGGTGGTGCCGAAGCGGGAGACGCGTTGCGCGAGCACGGGCCGGGGGGACATGGGTCAGGCCTCTGAAAAGGCCAGCGCACGTCCTCCCCGGACCCCGGGGTGACCGGCTGGCGGTTCAGGGCCGGACGATAGCGTCCACGGGCACGGAACGCGCGCCCTGTTCCACCGCGCGCTGCCGGGCGGCCCGGGACAGGGCCAGCGCCAGCCCCGTCACCACCAGCACCAGCGGCACCGCGCACACCAGGTCGATGGCGTAGTGGAACCGCCCCGCCAGCGTCGCGAAGATGAGCCCCATGCCGGGGAAGAGCATCACCCAGAAGAACCGCCGGGCGAACCGGAACGCGTAGAAGAGCACCACCAGCATCACCCCGGTGTGCCCGGACGGGAAGCAGTCCCGGGTGTACACCGGCGTGCGCATCATGGACTCCAAGAGCGGCGTGAGGATCCACCCCTGGGTGGCCGGCCCGTCGAACGCGCCGATGAGGAAGTACCGGGGCCCCACCGCGGGCACCAGCGAGTACGCCGCGTAGTTGAAGCCCAGCAGCAGCCCCAGCCCCAGCAGGTATTCGTCGAAGCCGGGCGTGGGCCCCCTGCCCCGGGCGTACAGGTAGACGCCCAAGAGCAGCGGCCACATGAAGTGCCCGTAGTAGCAGAGCATCAGGACGTCGTTGGCCCAGGGCGGCACCACGTGCGACAGCGCCACCGCGGCCTGGAAGCCGAACAGCTTCTGATCCACCGCGACCAGCTGGGCGTCCTTCACCAGCGGGTTCACCCAATCCACGATGGGGCCCAGCCACCCGTGGGCCAGCGCCGACACGGGCAGGAGCCAGAAGTCCGCCACGATGGCGAGCAGCGGCTGGCGGGGGAAGCGGGCCTCCAGCATGCGCACGGCCGGCAGCCCCAGCGCGAAGAAGAGGAAGAGGAGCGCGTTGCGGCCGGAGTGCGGCGCCCAGCGGGCCGGGCCCACGCACACCAGGGCCGCCACCGAGCAGGCCGCCATCAGGACGAGGTCCACCTGCCGGAAGCGCACGAGCGCTTCGCCCGACGACGCCAGGACGGGCCGCACACGGCCCTGGCTGAATGACCAGATGCTCACGCCGACTTGCGCTCCCCCGGCGACTCGGCCGGCAGCTCGCCGGCCCCCCCGAGATTGAGGCTCCGCACCACCGCGCCCGACCCTGGTGCCTCCGCGGACCGCCGCCCCTTCCACCGCTCCAGCAACGCCAGCATGGCCGGAAAGAACACCGTCGTCCCCAGGAAGGTGCTCACCACCCCAAGGAGGGCAATCTGCCCGATGCTGCGCAAGCCCTGGTGGTTCGCCACGAGGAGCGCTCCGTAGCCCGCCGCGTTGGACAGGGTGGCCACCACCGCCGCGAAGCCGGTGTTGCGCACGACCCGGCCCAGCGACCCGGGGCCCTCTTCCTCGTATCGGTGGAACAGGTGCACCGAGTTGTCCACCGCGATGGCCAGCAGGTTGGGCAGCACCACCGCGTTGATGAAGTTGAGCTGGACGTCGAAGAGGTACATGCCGCCCGCCAGGCACGTCATGCCCAGGAACAGCGGGCCCGCCACCAGCAGCGCGCGCTTGAAGCTGCGCAGGCTGGCCAGGATGACCAGGAACACCACCGCCGCCGCGGACCAGAGGATGAACGGCCCGTCCCCGCGCACCAGCGCGAAGATGCGCGCGGCGATGCGGTTGCTGTCCAGCACCGCCAGGTCGATGCCCTTCGCCCTCGCCCCGACCACCACCTCATCCAGCTGCGTCGCCCAGCGGTTCAGGTCCTGCGTGTCGTAGTTGGACACCGACGGGAACAGCAGGAGGAACATCCCCTTGCCGTCCAGCGCCTCGAAGCGGCGGCGCGCCTCCACCGGCAGCTCCTCCAGCCCGTAGGGCTTCGCGTCCACCATGCCGCGCAGGTCCTTCACGCGCGGGTCCTCCTGGGCGGACTTCGGCAGCCCGTCCAGCAGCGTCCGGATGCGGCCCAGCTCCGCCGCGTGACCCGCCACGTCGGAGGGCACCAGGTCGCTCAGCGACGCGGTGCGCAGGAACACGGAGTTGGCGCCGTTGTTCGCCTTCACCCGGGCGATGACGGCCTCCACCTCGCGGACCTGCTCCAGCGTGTCCACGGAGAGGATGGCGGGGTTGAGCGGCGCGCCGATCTGCGCCGTGATGTGGTCGTCCAGCCGCGACGCCGGCGAGTCCCCCTTCAGGTTGCGCAGGTTGGTCTCGAAGCCCAGCCGGGGCGCGATGCCCACCGAGTACGCCGCGAAGCCCACCACCGACAGCGCCACCGCGACGATGACGCCCGTGGGCCAGCGCCGCCACTCCTTCGCCGGGGCCTGCGCCACGGCGGGCGCGGAGGCCAGGGCGGCGCCGGGGGCGGCGTCGCGGCGGTACGGGCGGATGCGCTCCGCGATGGCGAGCAGCGACGGGCCCAGCGCGTACGCGGACAGCACCGCCATCAGCACGCCGATGCCCGCGAGCAGGCCGAACTGCTGGAAGGCGTGGAACTGCGCCAGCACCAGCACGAAGAACGCCGCCGCGTTGGTGAAGGCGGACGTGAGCGCCCCGCTGAAGGTGCCGCGCACCGCCGCCGTCAGCGCCTCCTTCACGCCGTGCTGCTCGCGCTCCTCCCAGTAGCGCATGGCCAGGTGGACGCCGTACTCGATGCCCAGGCCGATGAGGATGGCGACGAGGAAGCCCGTCACGATGTTGAGGTGGCCGATGGCGCCCTGCGCGAACGCGAACGTCAGCACCAGCCCCACCACCACCGGCACGCCCACCACCGCCAGCGCGGAGATGCGCCGGGTGGCCAGCAGGATGAGGCCCACGGCGATGAGCGCGGACAGCAGGCCCGCGTTGGACAGGTCGCGGCGCATCACCGCGTCCTCTTCAATGCGGTTCTGGAAGTTGCCCGTCGCCTCCAGCGTCACGCCCGGGTACTTCTGGGCCGCGAGCGCGCGGCCGGTGTCGAACACCGTGGCCACGAAGCGCCGCGCGAAGTCCAGGTCCCCCGCCGTCCCCGACGGCTTGATCATCAGGTAGACCTCGGTGCCGTCCTTGTTCGCCAGCGTCTCCGGCAGCGCCGTGTCCGGGGTGTGCTTCTTCGCGATCTCCTCGAAGGTGGGCGGCACCGTGTCCGCGCCCAGGTCCACGAAGAGGGGGCTGGCGCGCTCCTTCTCGTAGCGGACGCGGGCCTCCAGGTCCTCCCTCAGGGAGGCGACCTCCGCCGTGGGCAACAGCAGCAGCCCGTGGCGGCGGAAGAAGGCCACGTCATAGTGGTGCTCGACATAGCGGACCGTCGGCAGGGCCTCCAGGCGCTGCTGGAGCTCCGTGGCGTAGGCCTTGAGGGCCTCCGGCGTTCCTCCCCGGGCCATGATGACGAGGTACCCGTCCCCGCCCGCCTTCTCTGACACGCGTGTCAGATCGCGAACCTCGGGGGCACCCTCCGGGAGGAGCTCCACGAAGGAGCCGCGGAACTCCAGGCGAGAGGCGAAGAGGCCCGCGGCGGCCGTCACCAGGGCGACAAAGAGCAGCACCTGCCAGGGGCGCGACATCGCTGCCTGGATGAAGCCCTCGAACCACCGCTGCCGTCGTGCCTGGGACACCGTCTGCTCCTCTGATACCGACCGGCGAAGCAATAAGCCGGCCATGATCCAGGCCCCCGGAACAGATGGCCCCTTCGAACCCATTCCCCATGTGAACCTGTGTGTGCCCCGGGTGCTGGAGCATCCAGTGGCGAACAGAGGTCCGGTGGCGCGGCGTGCCACCGATGCGGCATCCGTGTCAAGGCGCGCCCTGACACGGATGCCCCACATGGCGCGTGATGGAACCGTCCCCGCCTTGACAGTGTGGATTTCCCTCTTTATTGACCCCCTCGCGTCGTCCCCCCTGGGTGTTCACGCGGCCGGGCAATCCGATCCTGGAACGCGCCCTGCACATGGAAAGCGGCTCGGATCACACCCCCCGACGCGTAAGAAAGACCACCATGAGCGACGTGTTCGACAAGTGCCGTACCTGGAAGGACTACCGCATCGCCAAGGCCACGGGGTTGTACCCGTACTTCCGGGCCATCGAGGCGTCGCACGGCGCCACGGAGGTGGAGATCGAGGGGCGGCGGGTCATCATGGTGGGCTCGAACAACTACCTGGGCCTGTCCGCGGATCCGCGCGTGAAGGAAGCGGCCATCAAGGCCACGGAGAAGTTCGGCACCACCTGCTCCGGTTCGCGCCTGCTCAACGGCACGCTGGCGCTGCACGAGGAGCTGGAGGCGCGGCTGGCGAAGTTCCTCAACCGCGAGGCGGCCATCGTCATCTCCACCGGGTTCCAGACGAACCTGGCGCTGGCGTCCATCCTGGGCCGTCACGACATCGTGTTCAGCGACCGCGCGAACCACGCGTCGCTGGTGGACGGCGTGCGCCTGTCGTTCGCGACGGAGCGCAAGTTCCGCCACAACGACATGGAGCACCTGGAGCAGCTGCTGGCCGCGGCGGAGCCGGGCGCCGGGAAGATCATCGTCACGGACGGCGTGTTCTCCATGGAGGGGGACGTCTGCAACCTGCCCCGCATCGTGGAGCTGTCCAAGCAGTACAACGCCCGCGTGATGACGGATGACGCCCACGCCATGGGCGTGCTGGGCGAGCTGGGCCGGGGCACCTCCGAGTACTTCGGCCTGGAGAAGGACGTGGACCTGGTGATGGGCACGTTCTCCAAGAGCTTCGCGTCGCTGGGCGGCGTGCTCGCGGGCCCGTTCGACGTCATCAACTACATCCGCCACAAGGCCCGCTCGGTCATCTTCTCCGCGTCCATGACGCCCGCGTCCATCGCGGCGGCGCTCAAGGCGACGGAGATCATCGAGGCGGAGCCGCAGCGCCGCGCGCGCCTGCTGGACATCGCGGAGAAGATGCACAACGGCTTCCGCGCCATGGGCTTCGACACGGGCGTGTCGGTGACGCCGGTGGTGCCGGTGCACATCGGCGACCAGGTGAAGTGCTTCCGCTTCTGGCGCGCGCTGCACGAGGCGGGCGTGTTCGCCAACCCCGTGATTCCGCCGGCGGTGGAGGCGGGCCACGCGCTCATCCGCACCAGCTACATGGCCACGCACACGGACGCGCAGCTGGACCAGGTGCTGGACACCTTCGAGAAGATCGGCCGCAAGCTCAACGTCATCCCGGAGACGCGCCCCACGGTGTACGAGCCGGTGAAGATCGCCCGGCCGGGCAGCGCGGTGCGCAGCAACAAGGCGAGCGAGACGTGGGCGGCGGGCAGCGCGGGGCTGCTCGCGGACAAGGGCTTCTCCCTGGATCAGCTGTCGCGGATGTCGTCGCGGGAGATGGCCGGGAAGTTCTTCGACGCGGTGGAGCAGCTCACCTGGCGCGCGGCGAACCTGCAGCCGGAGGACCTGCGGCGGCTGGGCGGCGCGCCCAAGAAGCTGTGGGAGAAGCGCAGCGAGCTGGGCGGCGTGCTGCTGGAGAAGGGCGCCCAGCTCTTCATGCGCAACGGCAGCGAGGGTTCCGACGGCGGCACCCCGGCCGAAAGGAACTGAGCCTCCCTCATGGCCCACCCCGCCAAGCAGTCCGACGCTTCCTCCTCCCCCACTCCCACCATGCCCTCCGACGTGCAGGTGACTCCCGTGCGCGGCGCGGCGGACCGGACGGCGTTCATCCGGCTGCCGTACTCGCTCTACCGTGACGACCCGAACTGGGTCCCGCCGCTGGAGATGGAGCGCCGCGACTTCCTGGACCCGAAGAAGAACCCCTTCTTCGACTACGCGGAGGTGGAGCTGTTCCTCGCCCGCCGCGGGCAGGACGTGGTGGGCCGGGTGGCGGCCATCAAGAACCCGCGCCACATGGAGTTCCACGGCACGAAGGAGGGCTTCTTCGGCCTCTTCGAGTGCGTGAACGACGCGGGCGTGGCGCGGGGCCTGCTGGACGCGGCCGGCGCGTGGCTCAAGGCGCGCGGCATCGACACCGTGCTGGGGCCGGCCAACTTCTCCTCCAACCAGGACTGGGGCCTGCTCGTGGAGGGCTACGACAGCCCTCCCGCGCTGATGATGCCCTACAACCCGGCGTACTACGCGGGCCTGCTGGAGACGTGCGGCTTCACCAAGGCGAAGGATCTGTGGGCGTGGGAGCTGTCGTCGTCCACGCCGCCGCCGGAGAAGGTGGCGCGCATCGCGGAGAAGATCCGCCAGCGCGAGGGCATCACCGTGCGCGCGGTGAACCTGAAGGACTTCCCCGCCGAGGTCGCCCGCATCAAGGAGATCTACAACGCGGCCTGGGAGAAGAACTGGGGCTTCATCCCCTTCACGGACCGCGAGTTCGACCACATGGCCAAGGAGATGAAGGCCATCGTGCGCCCGGAACTGCTGCTCATCGCGGAGGTGAAGGGCGAGCCCGTCGCCTTCTCCATGACGCTGCCGGACGCCAACCCGGCGTTCCAGGCGGCCAAGGGGCGGCTCACGACGTTCGGCCTGCCCATTGGCCTGGTGAAGCTGGTGCTGGCGTCGCGCAAGCTCAAGCGGCTGCGCCTGCTCACGCTGGGCATCAAGGAGGGCTACCGGCGCCGCGGCCTGGACGCCATCCTCTACCTGGACACCCTGCGCACCGCGAAGGAGCTGGGGTACACGGGCGGCGAGATTTCGTGGACGCTGGAGGACAACCACCTGGTCAACCGCGCCATCGAGTCCATGGGCGGCCAGCGCTCCAAGACGTACCGCGTGTTCCAGCGGCCCGCCTGACGTCCTGAAACACCTCCGCCCGGGCGCTGGTGGCACCCGGGCGGAAGGTGAAGCGCGAAGCTGTCAGGCGCCCTGCCCTGCTTCGTTACTTCGCCTGCGGCGCGGCGCCCGAGGCACCGGCGGCGGACTCCTTCACGGAGGCCGCGCTGGTGTTGGCGTTCTCCTTCTCCAGCTGGGCGCGCTTGGCCTTGAGCGTCGTCAGCAGGCCGTCGAAGCCCTTGGTGGAGAGGATCTTCTTGAACTGGCCGCTGTACGTGTCCACGAGGGAGACCTCGTCGGTGACGACGTCGTAGATGCGCCAGTCCGCCTTGGGCGAGGCCTTGTAGAGCTTGTAGTCGACGGGCACCTGGTCCGTCTTCACGGTGAGCTGCGTGTCGACCTTGGCCTCGGTCCCCTGCACGCTCTCCTTGCCGTACTTCACGTCCGCCTTCGCCTGGCCGATGGCCTTCTGGGCGTACGAGGCGCGCAGCAGGCCCGTCATGGTGTCGGTGAAGTCCTTGCGCTGGGCGGCGCTGAGGCCCGCCCAGGCCTTCTCACCCAGGGCGCGTTTGGCGAGTTCCTCGAAGTCCACGAAGGACTCCACGACGGTGGCCAGGGACTGCACGGTGGCGCCAGGGGCGTTGGCCGCCTTCTGCACGGCGGCGTTGCCGTTCTTCACCACGTTGAGCGGGCTCACGGGAGCGGCGGCGAGCAGCGTGGCGGCAAGCAGGGAAGCAATCATAGGGATGAAGCTCCGGGTTGAAGGTCAGGTGCGACGACACCTGTGAGGACTGGCAGCCTGGAAGGGTTATTCATCCGTCGCCGGGACGGCACCCGTGACGCGGGCCAGTGACGCCAGCCCCACCCGCACGTCGTGCCAGCTCTTGCCGCGTTCGGCGGAGGCCTGGGCCAGCGCGGTGAAGGCGTCCACCAGCTCACGGGTGTCGCCGGTGCCCAGGTCGAAGGCGGCGTAGGCCGCGGTGGCCCAGCGCTTCGCGTTCCGCTCCGCCTCCGTGAAGGACTTCGCCCGCGCGTAGGCCGCGGCGAGCTGGCTCTGCACCTGCGTCACCTCCAGGCGGATGCCGGCCTTCAGCGTCTGTTCCTGCGCGTGCATCTTGTCCAGCTCCGCGCGGGCCTGCTCCAGCTGCGCGTCCTTGATGGGGATGTCGAAGGTGCCGCGGATCACCAGGCCCAGGCCCGCGGTGCGGTCGTTGAAGGGGTCGTAGGCGAAGGGGCTGCGCTGACGCGTGGCGCTGGTCGTCCAGCGCACGTCGTAGTAGCCCGCGAGCCCCAGGTCCGGGTAGTAGCTGCGCTCGCGGATGAGGACCTCCTGCTCGCGCGCGATGATGCCCGCGGCGATGGCCTTGAGCTCCGGGCGGCGCTCGTTGGCCTGCTTCAGCGACGTCTCCAGGTCGGGCACGTTCACGTCGCCCTCGAGCGGCAGGTCCTCCTCCACCACCTCCACCTGCTCGTCCGGGCCCGCGCTGGCGAGGAGCCGGATGGCGGTGAGCGCGAACTGCGCCCCCTGCACGGCGCTGGCGCGCTGCGACTCCACCAGATGACGGAAGTACCCCAGCTTGTACGTGTCCGTCTTGGACACCTGATCCGAGTCCGCCTCGAGGAGCGCGTCGATCTTTTCGCCCGCGTCCTTGAGGCGCTTGGACACCTCCTCCAGCTGCTTCAGGCCGGCCCGCGCCAGCTGGTAGCCGTAGTACGCCTGGGCGGCCTGGAAGCCCGCCTCCGCGCGCGCTCGCTCGCGCAGCGCCGCGCCCACGATGGGGCCCTGCGCGCCCGCCTTCTCCAGCGCGGAGAGCTTGCCGAAGGTGTACAGCGGCAACACCGCGTTGCCGGTGGAGAACATCGTCACGCCCACCTTGCCGAAGTTCCAGTCGCCCTCCAGCGACGCCTCCGTGGTGGGCGGTCCGCCCAGGCCGTTGTTGCGCGCCTCCGGGACGGGGCCGCCCGCGCCCAGGGTGATCTCGAAGCGGGGGAACCAGGCCCAGCGGGCCTGATCATAGAGCGCCTGGAACTTGCGCAGCTCCGCGGTGGCCTCCGCCACGCGCGCGTCCTGCGTGCGCGCCCTGGCCACCAGCTGCGCCAGGGTGATGGGCCCGCGCGGAGGCTTCGCGGCTTCGGTGGTGCCCGGGGCCCGGGCCTCCGTCCGGGGCG
>NZ_JBKGHJ010000489.1:0-6118 GCF_046520365.1 Corallococcus sp. 4LFB | reverse complement strand
CCTTCGCGTCCGTCGCCGTCGCCGGCACGTGCTCCAGCACGGCGCTGTCGGTGGCGGGCGTGAAGGGCACGCGCTCCGCCGCGGGCGACTGGCCGCAGCCGGCCAGCAGCGGCGCCACCGTCAGGGTGAGCCCGAGCGCGAGTCGCCGGAGCGAAGGGAAGGGGAGCGCGTGCATGCGTGAACAGCACTACGCAGCCCACGCGCGAATGGATGTCCCGCGGACGGAATGACCGTCCTTTGGGGCGACCTCAGGTGCCGGTGGCGCGGCGCGGAGACCCTGTGCGTGCGTCCGCGTCACCGCGCACCAGGCCGTAGGGATCCAGCGGATCCCCGCCCAGCGACTCCAGCGCCACCAGGGTGCCCAGGCCCATGCGCCGCGCGTGGTCCAGCAGCAGGCGCGTCACCACGTGGTCCTCCAGCGCGTGGCCGGTGGAGTCGAACACCGTGTTGCGCTCGCGCCAGCCCTGGAACTCCTCCGGCTGCTGCACCACGGTGGCCAGGTCCGGGCCAATCTGATCCGGGTGGAGCTGCTGGCACTCGCCCTCCAGGCGCGCCTGGGCGGGGAAGTCCGGCACCACGAGGCTGCGGCGCAGGAGCGCCAGGGGCAGCTCCGCCTTGCCCGGTTGATCCGCTCCCACCGCGTTGACGTGCGCGTGCGGCTGGAGCGCGTGGCCGGAGATGACGGGCCCGGCGCCCCGGGCGACGGTGGTGGCGGTGCAGAGGATGTCCGCGCACACCTCCAGGTCCGGCAGGGGCGTGGGCCGCACGTCCAGCCCCAGGAACTCCACGCGCCGCACGAAGGAGCGCGCCGCGTCCGCGTCCAGGTCGTGCACCAGCACCTGCTCCAGCCGGAACACGCGGCTGAGCGCGTGCAGCTGAGAGACGGCCTGCGCGCCGCAGCCCACCAGCCCCAGCACCCGGCTGTCCGGAGACGCCAGGTAGCGGCTGGCCACCGCCGACGCGGCCCCCGTGCGCAGCGCCGTGGCGAACACGCCGTCCATCACCGCCGCCAGGTGGCCCGTCTTCACGTCGTAGACGCTGTGGGTCGCGACCAGCGTGGGCAGCCCCGCCTCCCCCCGGTTGGTGGGGAGGGAGGACGCCACCCGCACCGTCAGGCTGTCCCCGCGACGCAGGGCGGGCATCCAGCCAATCACCCCGGACGGGCGCGGCTCGCTCACCACCTGGAAGCCCTCCCGCTTGGGAACCTGCAGGACGGATTCGTCCAGCTCCCGCAACGCCACGGTGAGCGCCTGGATGAGCTCGTCCATCAGGACGTCCAGCCCCACGCCCTCCACGAGCGCGCGCAGGTCAGGAGGGCCGAGCAGGAGGGTGCGAGGAGCCGGGTGAGTCATGTGCGCGGAGTCTACGCCCCTGACAGGAATTGCAATGGGTCAGTTTTGAACACGAATTCCTGTCTCGCTGTGCCTTTTGAATACAGGTGCAGGGAACAACGGGGAACGGAGGCAGTGTTGGAGACAGGCGCTCAACGTCCGCCGGACCTGCGAAGGCCCGGCTGCCTGCCCGCCACCCGAGCCGCCCCACCCCAACGCCCGAGTGTACGCCGCCTTGAAGCCCTCCTCCGTTCCCAGGACGCCCGTGCTCACCGCCGTCTCCGACGAGTCCCCCAGTCCCCCTCTCGCCGACGAGCGCCGCGCCCGGGTCCTCCTGGTGGACGACGTGCCCGCGAACCTGCTCGCCCTGGAGGGCATCCTGGAGCCGCTCGGCCAGCACCTGGTGACCGTGCGCTCCGGCGACGAGGCGCTGAAGGCGCTGCTGCTGGATGAGTACGCGTGCGTGCTGATGGACGTGCAGATGCCGGGGCTGGACGGCCTGGAGACGGCGCGCCTCATCCGCACCCGCGAGCGCACGAAGCACCTGCCCATCCTCTTCATCACCGCGCTCAGCCGCGAGGCGGCCTACGTCACCCGAGGCTACGAGTACGGCGCGGTGGACTACCTGCTCAAGCCCGTGGACCCGGACATCCTGCGCGCCAAGGTGTCGGTGTTCGTGGAGCTGTACCTGCGCGGGGAGAAGCTGCGGCAGCAGGCGCTGGAGCTGGCGGAGCGCCGGCGCGTGGAGGAGGAGCTGCAGCGCGCGACGGAGCTGGAGCAGCAGCTGGTGGGTATCGTGGGACACGACATCCGCACGCCGCTGGCGGCCATCCTCACCACCGCCCAGGCCCAGCTGTCCCGCGAGGCGCTGCCGGCCGCCCAACGCAAGGCGTTCGAGCGCGTGGCCCGGGGCGGCGAGCGCATCCAGCGCATCGTGGACCAGCTCCTGGACTTCACCCGCGCGCGCGTGGGCGGGGGCATCCCGGTGGTGCCGGGCGCGGGCGACCTGAACGAGCTGTGCCGCAAGGTCACCGACGAGCTGCGCGCGGCGAGGCCCGAGCGCTCCATCCTCTGCGAGTTCGCCCGCGACAGCCTCCCGGGCGTGTGGGACCTGGACCGGCTGGCGCAGGTGGTGGCCAACCTGCTGGACAACGCGCTCAAGTACAGCCCGTGCGACACCCCCGTGCGCCTGCGCACCTACGAGCAGGGCCTGGACGCCGTCTACCTGGAGGTCCAGAACGCCGGCGCCCCCATCCCCGCGCACCTCCTGCCCACGCTCTTCCAGCCCTTCCGCCGCGGCGACGGTCCGGACCAGCGCGAGAGCCTGGGCCTGGGGCTCTACATCGCGCGCAGCATCGTCGAGGCTCACGGCGGCACCCTCCGGGTGGAATCCACCCCGGAGGTGGGTACGGTCTTCTCCCTCTGCCTGCCACGTCAGGCTTTGGCGGACGGGCGCGCGCATTCTCCCTGTGCGAGCGCCGCTGCACCGATGACGGCCTGAAACACAAGGCCGGTCGCGTTACGGGCAATGCATTGCAGTGATGGCTGATTCCTCCACCTGAAAGCCATACAACAATCCGTCCACATCAAAACCTCTCAATACGTGAGGCAGACATGTGGAGGGTTTGCTACAATGCCAGACGTCCGGGAGGCAATCTGTCCGGGCGTGAAATGTGTCCGCTTTGGGGAGGGTGCGCGACAAATGAACGACAACTCGACGTGGATTCCCGTGGATGGAAGCGACCCGATTCGTGCGTGGGTGCGACGCCCCGCCTCCGGGACGGGTCCGGGCCTGCTGCTGCTGATGGTGGAGGCGTTCGAGGGCAACGCCCACCTGAAGCTGATGGCCGAGCGCTTCAGTGAAGAGGGCTACGTGGTGGTGGTGCCGGACCTCGCCTCGCGCGGAGAGCCGGAGGAGATGGACCTGAAGCCGGTGGTGGCCTGGACGCGCGCGCTGCCGGAGGTGGTGGGGCTGCGGGGCAAGAAGCAGGTCGGCGCGCTGGGCTACGGCCTGGGCGGGACGCTGGCCGCGCAGCTGGCGGCGCACGCGCACGTGGACTGCGCGGTGGCCTACTGCGCGCCGGGGATGGAGGACGTGCTCCCGCAGGGGGGTGAGAACGCGGCCCCCATGGTGCTCCACTACGCGGAGTGGGACGGCTTCGTGCCGCCGGCCGCGGTGGCGCGCGTGAAGCAGCACGTCAGCGTCGACGTGGAGCTGTACCTGTACCAGGGCGTGCGCCACGGCTTCTTCCGCGAGGGGTCCCCGGCCTTCCACCGGCCCTCGCAGATGACGGCGCACACGCGCACCCTCGCGCTGCTCAAGCGCGTGATGGGGCCGCGCTACGACCTGGCCGCGCTGTGGGACAAGCACACGGAGCTGGAGTTCGCCGCCCGGGACGCGGACGCGACCATGAAGACCATGGTGGCGCACCCGTACGTCAACAGCGTGCCGGTGATGACGGGCGGCGTGGGCGCGGAGTACCTGCACCGCTTCTACGCGAACCACTTCGTGCACGCGAACCCCAAGGACACGAAGATGACCCTGCTGTCGCGCACCGTGGGCGCGGACCGCGTGGTGGACGAGTTCATCTTCAGCTTCACCCACGACATCGAGATGGACTGGATGCTCCCGGGCATCCCGCCCACCGGCAAGTACGTGGAGGCGGCCTTCGTGGCGGTGGTGAACTTCCGCGGCGACAAGCTCTACCACGAGCACATCTACTGGGATCAGGCGTCGGTGCTGGTGCAGCTGGGCCTCATCGACCGCAAGGGCCTGCCCGTCACCGGCGGCGAGGCCGCGCGCAAGCTCCTGGATGAGACCCTCCCGTCCAACACCCTGATGGGGAAGTGGGACGAGAGCGCGCCCTCCAACCTCAAGGCCGGCTGACCCCGGGGTGACGTCCGCGCCCCGGGGTCGTGTCTACCCAGGGCGCGGTGGCTGTCTGACTTTCACGGCCTGGGACGCGCGGAGCCATTGCGCCGGCTCCTCCGGGATGTCCACAATGCGGCACCTCGCTGGATGGTCCAGGGGGGCTTCGTTTCCCAGACTTCCTCTGGATTTGGCGCCGCTCCCGGATGCGACTCTCCCTGTCCCAGAAGCTCACGTTGGCGCCGCTGCTGGTGGCGCTGTTCTTCACGGTCCTCTTCTTCGGGTACCTCATCCCGCGCGTCAGCGCCGCCTTCGAGGCGCAGGGACGGGACGTCGGGGGGGCGCTGCCCACGGCGCTGGCGGCCACGCTGCCGGCGGCGATGCCGGGGGGCCAGACGGAGTCGCTCCAGGCGGTGCTGGAGCAGGTGGCGCGCCACCACCAGGTGGCCTACCTGGCCGTCTTCGACGGGTCCGGGCAGCTGCGCGCGGTGGCGGGCGAGTACGCCCCGGCCATGCGCGAGCTGCGCGACCGGCTGGGCCGCGCGCAGGGTGAGGCGACCTTCTACGTGCGGGACGCGGAGCTTTTGGACGTGAGCTCGCGCTTCGCGAACGGGGCGGGCAGCGTGCACGTGGGCTTCAACCGCACGGCGGCGCGCGCGCAGGTCCGGGCCATCACCACGGGTGTGAGCGTGGTGATGCTGCTGGCGCTGGCGGTGTTCGTGGCGGTGGGCATCGTGCTGGCGCGCCGGGTGGCGGCGCCGCTGGTGCAGCTGACGGAGGCCGCGCAGCGCATCGCGGAGCACGGCGACCTGCGTGAGACGGTGCGCGTGGAGGGCACGGACGAGGTGGGCCAGCTGGCGAAGGCCTTCTCGCTGATGACGTCGAAGGTGAAGGACCTGCTGCAGCAGCTGCAGGCGTCGTCGGACCTGCTGCGCGGTTCGGTGGACCACCTGAACGACTCCGCGGGCCGGCAGAACGAGATGGTGTCGCGCCACGCCGCCGCGCTCCAGGAGACGCAGGTGACGGCGCAGGAGATCCGCCAGACGTCGGTGGTGGCGTCGCGCGCGGCGGAGACGGTCATCGACGTGGCGGAGCGCGCGGAGGTGCTGGGCAAGACGGGCGAGATCGCCATCACGGAGAGCATCGAGGGCATGGTGGCCCTGCGCGCGCAGGTGGAGCAGATCGCCGAGCGCATCATGGCGCTGGGCGAGCGCACCGAGCAGATCTCCGGCATCACGGAGACGGTGAAGGACCTGGCGGACCAGTCCCACCTGCTGGCGGTGAACGCGGCCATCGAGGCGGCGCGCTCCGGGGAGCACGGCAAGGGCTTCGCGGTGGTGGCGCGGGAGATCCGCGGCCTGGCGGACCAGTCCATCCGCGCGACGAACCAGGTGCGCGGCATCCTGGCGGACATCAGCACCGCCATCTTCGCCACGGTCGAAATCACCGCCGCGGGCACGCAGCGCATGGAGACGGGCCTGGCCCAGGTGCGCACGTCCGGGGACACGCTGCGCCAGCTGTCCTCCATCGTGCGCGACAGCGTGGTGTCCGCCCGTCAGATCTCGAATACGGTGAACCAGCAGGCCACCGGCATCGAGCAGATCTTCACCGCCGTCAACGAGCTCAACACGGTGATGGGCGACACGGTGAAGCGCATCTCCACCACCAGCGAGTCCGCCGTGTCGCTCAAGCTCCTGTCGGAGCGCGTGGCGGCGATGGTACGCGACTACCGGCTGTAGCCGGGCGGGGCAGGAAGCGCTCCACCACCTGGGCCACGGTGCGCGTGGTGGCGGCGCCGGGTTCGTTCACCCGGGCCGCGAGGAAGGCGGCGCCCAGCCGGGCCACCGACGACACGACGAAGAGGACGTGCAGGTTCACCCACGGGTGGCCGCCCAGGATGAACTGGCTGGGGCACCCA
>NZ_JBKGHJ010000488.1:0-6118 GCF_046520365.1 Corallococcus sp. 4LFB | reverse complement strand
GCCACCTGCTCCGCCTGGACGGCCTCCGCGCTGTGGCGCAGGGCGTGCGCCTGGTCCACCGCCGCGCGCACCGCGCCCGCCCGGTCCTGCACCTTGGGGGACACCAGCCGGCTCAGCGCCGCCTCCAGCGCGTTCAGCGCCTTCAGCCCGTCCTCGCCCAGCGGGCCCGAGCTCGCGGCCTCGTCGGACGTGGGAGCGACCGGCTCCTCGTGGCCCAGGGCCTTGAGCAGCGCGGCCACGCCGTCCACCACGGGCTGCTCCCCCGCGTCGCCCCGGTTGAGGGCGTTCTCGATGGCGGACAGGCCCCGCAGCATCGCCTCCACGGAGCCCCGGGAGATGGGCTCCTCCACGCTGACGTGGGACAGCCCGTCCTCGATGGCGTGGACGATGCGTTCGATGTCGTCCAGCCCCAGGCTCGCCGCGGAGCCCTTGAGGCTGTGCACCACGCGCTTGAGCGACGGCAGCAGGTCCGGCTCGCGTGCGGCGGCCGGCTGCTCCAGCCCCAGCACCTTCGACCCGATGGCCTGAATCTGTTCGCGCGTCTCCGCGGCGAACACCGGCCAGATGCTGCGCAGCAACTGCGGATCCATGAAGCCTCAGTCCCCTCTAGCCGCGCCGTGCGGCCGCCGGGTTGCCCAGCTGTGTGAGGTCCAGCACCGTGAGCCGGTCCGGCGTCAGGAACAGGAACGGGCCCGGCGGCGGCTGGGACAGCTCCGCGCGCGGCAACTCCAGCCGTCCGTCCACGACCTCCGCCGCCAGCCCGAACGCTTCGTCCTCCACTTCCACCACCACGACCTTGCTCAGGTCGGACATGCCCCCGCCCTCCAGCCCCAGGAGCTGCCGCAGGTCCAGCACCGGCACGATGCGCGAGCGCGACAGCAGCGCCCCCAGCACGTGGCGCGGCGCCCCGGGCAGCGAGCACATCCCGCGCGACTCCAGCACGTGGTCCACGAAGTCGATCTTCACCGCGTAGCGCTCACCGCCCACCTGGAAGGCGAGGACGGTGACGACCTCCTGGCGCACCTCATGGCGCGAGTTCGCCAGCGCCACCGCGCGCTGGTGCAGCACCTCGCGCCGCCTGTGGGCGCTCACCACCGTGGCGCCCTCGAGCAGCATCTGGGCCGCGTCGAGCGAGGCCTTCAGCTCGTCGAAGTCGATGGGCAGCAGCTTGCGGTCTTCGGTAGACATGGGCGGGCGGATCAGTACTTCGTGGCCGGCAGCTTGAGGATGTCCCGCACCTTGGAGCGCAGGTCGTCCACGGACACCGGCTTGTTGAGGAAGGCGCTCGCGCCGACCAGCTTCCCCTTCTGCCGGCTGGCGTCGTCCTTCAGCGACGTGAGCAGCATGAAGGGCGTGTCGTGCAGCTTCGAGTCCGCCCGGATGGCCGCGCACAGCGCGAAGCCGTCCATCTCCGGCATCTGCACGTCGGAGATGATGAGGTCCGGCTGCTGCTCGCGCGCCCGCTTGAGCCCCACCGCGCCGTTGGGCGCGTCCACGAAGTCCAGCCCCCACCCCATCAGGTAGACCTGCAGGAGGTTGGTGATGGTCTTCGTGTCCTCCACGATGAGCACCTTCGCCGCCTTGCGTGCCCCACCCGTCACGTTGCTGTTCATAGCTGGTACCTGCCTACAAGTTCAGAGAAGCGCTTCGACAAGATGGAGAGGTTGCCGGCCACCTGTTCAATCCGCCGGGTGCCCTCCACCGAATCACTCATGGCGGACGTCAATTCGCCCATCGCCGTGGCGATCTGCTCCACGCCAATGGTCTGCTGCCGCGTGTTGCCAGCAATCTGCCGCGCCGCCCCGGACGACTCGCGGATGACCTCCGACAGGCCCAGGATGGTGGAACCCGCGCCGCGCGCAAGCTCCATCGCCGCCTGCGCGCGCCGGCTGCCCTCGTCCGTCGTCGTCACGGCCACGCGCGTGCCCTTCTGCACCTCCCCCAGCAGCACGCGCACCTGGTCGGCCGCCATGCGGGACTGCTCCGCCAGCGTGCGCATCTCCGTGGCCACCACCGCGAAGCCGCGCCCGTGCTCGCCCGCCTTCGCCGCCTCGATGGAGGCGTTGAGGGCCAGCAGGTTGGACTGCTCCGCCACGTCCTTCACCTGCCCGATGATGTCGCTGATCTGCAGCGTGCGCTCGTTCAGGTCGGTGATGGCCAGGGCAATGGCCTTCACCTGCTCACCCAGCTTCTCCATGCCCTCCACGCTCTCCGTGACGACCTTCTGGCCCTGCGCGCTGAGCGACTCCGACTTCTGCGTCTGCGCGATGACCGCGTCCGCGTAGGACGTGGCCTGCTTGGAGGTCTGGGCGATCTCCGCCACCGTGGTGCTGGTCTCGTTGATGGCGGACGCCTGCTGGTGCGCCATCGCGGACTGCTGCGTGGACGTGGCCAGCACGCCCGCCGCCTCGTGCTCCAGGTCCGTGGCCGCGCCGCGCAGGTCGTGCAGCAGGTGCACCAGCGCGTCGCCATGGTGGCGAAGCTGCGCGCCAGTTCGCCAATCTCGTCCGTGCCGTTGACGTCGATCTGCTGGCGCAGGTCCCCCGCCGCGATGCCCACCGCCGCGCGGGCCAGCCGCTCCAGGGGCACGATGAAGAGGCTGGCCATGCCGGCCGCCGCCAGCAGGCCCAGCACCAGCACCAGCAGGCCCAGGCCCGCGGTGCGCCAGGTGCTGGAGGCCAGCGACTCCGCCAGCGCCTCGCGGTCCAGCGCCAGCTGCACGGTGCCCACGCGCTTGAGCGCGCCGCCCGGCGGGCCGGAGAGGATGGGCGCCGTCGTCTCCACGATGGGCAGCGTGCCCACCGTCAGCAGGCGATCCACCACCCCGTCCCCGTCCGCGGGCTCCACGGAGGCGGCGGTGGCGAACCGGTCGTCCGCGGAGCGCGCCAGCACCCTGCCGCTCGGGTCGCGGACCACGATGTACGCGACGTCCGGCACGCTCTTGAGGGCCATGTCCGTGCCCGCCTGGAGCATGGCCGAGTCGTTCGCCGCCGCGGACGCGGCCACGCTGAACGCCATGCCGATGCCCACCGCGCGCGCGCGCTTGGTGAGCTCATCCAGCAGGCCGTCGCGCATCTGCATCCAGAACGCGAAGGTCAGGATGCCGACCAGCACGATGCCGAAGATGCCCGTGCCCCCGAGGATCTTCGTCCGCAGGCTGAGCCGGGTCGAATCCGCCCCTTGAGGTGACGCCATCTTCAAACCTTTCGCTTCCACGTTGTCCCCACCTCACGTGTACCGGCGCGCCCCAAGGGGTCAGCGCGCGCCCTGCCAGCCCATCTGCGAAGGACGGGGAGCCAGCGCCTGCCGCAGCCCCCCCGCCGTCATCGTCGTCTCCACGCCTCGCAGCGGGTGCTCGTCATCCAGTCCATCCAGCGCGCGCAGCGCGTTCTGCCGCGCCCGCTCCGCGTCCTCGCGCCGGTCCAGGCGGTTGTAGAGCGCCACCAGCGTCGCATGTCCCAGCGCCAGCTGCGGCTCCAGGTACAGCGCCTTTCGCACCGCCTCCACCGCCGCGTACAGGTCGTTGCGCGACTCGGCCACCATCGCCAGCAGCAGGTACGCCTCCGGAGACAGCGCCCGGGCCGCCTCGCGCGGCGTCTGGCCCGTGGGCGGCGTGAAGGGCAGCGTGAGCGGACCGAAGCCGACGGCGGCCTCCCCGTCGATCTTCTTCAGCATGGCGTTCGCGGCGGGCCGCACCCCGCCGTTGACGTAGCGCTGCAGCGTGCGCCACGCGTACTGGCGGAAGCCCGACAGGTGCTTCACGTGGAAGGCGGACCACCGGGGCACCGGCTGGGAGCCGCGCAGGCTCTTGAACGGATCCGAGCCCGGCCCCAGCTCGATGGTGAGCCCCACCTCCAGCGCGTCCTGCATGAGCCGGTGCACGAGCCCGCGGTACAGCCCCAGCTCCTGCGGCAGCGCCAGGTCGTAGCCGAACATGGGGGACCAGACGACGTCCTGGCTGGTGTGGGTGGCGTAGAAGCCATCCACGCGCCCGTCCTTCACCGCGAGCTTGTACTGGAAGAGCCCCTCGCGCAGCGTCCACGCGAAGAGCTCCTCCGTGTAGTCCAGCGTGGAGTGGTACTTGTCCGCGTTGAGCGACCGGTACAGCTCCCGCAGCCGCGGCGCGCAGCCGGGCATGTCCCGCCCGTCCACGATGCGGTAGCCCGCGGCCTCCAGCAGCCGCCCGTCGCGGCGCCGGTTCTCCCGCACCTGCCGGCTGACGTCCTGCGTGGGCAGCGTCATGCGCGTGTGCGCCGCGTACACGAAGCCGTAGTCCCGCGCGGCCAGCGTGTTGAGCAGGGGCGACGCGCTCGCGGGGTTGATGGCGGGGAACACGATGGCGTGTCCGGGGAACCGCTCCACCAGGAAGGCGGTGAGGCGCTCCACCTGCGCTTCATCGAGGCTCACGTGCAGGTTGCGCAGCACCAGCCAATGGTCCACGTAGACACACTTGTCGATGCGCGCCGCCTTCAGCATCGCGCCCAGCGTCCGCATGGCCCCGCGCATCACCACCGCGCGCGCCGCGCCGTACGCCTCCGCCGTCACCGCCGCCACCGGCAGGCCGATGTAGCGCACCCACGTCGAGTGCAGCGGCGAGTTGTCGTACTCCGCCTCGTTGATGGCCAGCGGGATGCGCAGGTCGTCCATCGCCACCAGCCGCAGGGTGGTGCGGTCGCTGAGGAAGGTGGCGCTGCCGCGCTTCATCAGCGGGACGAAGTAGTCGCGTGCCAGCCGCGCTTGCGCCGTCTGGGGCCAGGAGCACGCGTCGACGGTGTCCGCGTCGTAGAGGGTCATGCCCCCCAGTCTAGCGCTTGAGGGCGCGCTCGATGCGGCGGCGCAGGCCGTCCTCGGACAGCATGCCGCGCTGGGCGTCCATCACCTTGCCGTCGCGGTCCAGGAAGTAGAGCGTGGGCAGCGCGTTCACCTGGAAGGCCCGCGCCACGTTGTCGTCCGCGTACACGACGTACGGGCGCAATTCCGGCTGGAAGCGCTGGAGGAAGTAGTCCACCTCCTGCGTCGCCGTCGCGCCGTCGTCCCGGCTGGCCGCCACGAAGACGAGCCCCTGGGACTCGTACTCCTTGGCCAGCTTCACCAGGGAGGGCATCTCCTCGCGGCACGGCGGACACCAGGTCGCCCAGAAGTCGAGCATCACCACCCGGCCCTTCAGGTCCGACAGCGCCAGCTCGCCGCCCGCGTGCTTCGTCATCTGGAAGGACGGCGGCGACGCCCCGTCCGGCACCAGCCGCGCCCGCTGCGCCTCGCGCACGCCCATGAACGCCAGCGCGGCCAGCCCCAGCACCGCCACCACCGCCAGCGCCGTCTTCGCGCCATCCCCGCGCGCGCCCGGCGGCTTCGTCCCCTCGGTTCCAGCCTGCTGTGTCATTCGCGCTCCCTCCGTGTCAGGCGGCCGTGCACCCGCGTCAGGGCCCAGCGCACCCCGGCCTTCACCCGCGGCCGGCGCACCACCCACGCCGCCAGCGGAGGGCCCCAGTGATAGTACCCGTCGATGAACCCCTGGCCGAGCCGGCTCTTCCGGAGCACGTCGTCCCGGAACGCCCGGAAGGCCGTCAGCTCCGGCGCCCCCTCGCCAAAGGCCGCCGTCACCACGAAGCACGACGACGCGGGGCTCACCCACATCAGCTTCCCGTTGGTGAGGTTCACCACGGCCTTCAGCTCGCGCTGCTCCGTGTAGAGGAAGGCCAGGAGGTCGCGCCGGGCCGCCGGGAACTCCTGCCCGCTCGCCTCCTCGAAGTCGATGCGCGTGGTGACGGCGCTGCCCACCTCGTCCACCGTGAAGCGGTAGCGCCTGGAGCTGCGCCGGTGCTCCACCTCCAGCGCCCGCAGCTCCCCGAAGTAGGACAGGAAGGGCACCCGGCACGCCGGGCAGACGAAGCGGTGGTAGGCGTGCGTCGGGATGAAGGCGTAGTCCCCCAGGCGCTTGCAGCCCGTGTTGGGGCAGATGAGCTTCACGGTCGCCTGGGGCGCGTTGCGCGGGTCGTAGCGGGACTGGCCGCTGCCCTTGTCGAACACCGGCGGCGGCCGCGACGGCTGCCCCACCATCTGCCGGGTGGGGTGCGCGGCCGCTCCAGCTCCTGGGCCCGGCGCCACGCCAGCTCCG
>NZ_JBKGHJ010000487.1:0-6118 GCF_046520365.1 Corallococcus sp. 4LFB | reverse complement strand
GTCCTCCGGCAGGTCGGGCACCGGCGCGGCAGCGGCGTGCGCAGGGACGGCAGCGGCAGGGTGGCCTCGTGCCGGCCCGCGCGCTTCGCCGGGGGGATGTGGAGCACGGTGCGCTCGTCCTTCTCCCCCAACAGCCGCGCGATGTACGACGCCACGTCCAGGCTCTGCTTGAGCACGCCGGACGCGAGGAACGCCTCCAGGTCGTTGCGCACGTCGAGGCCCGCTGGTAGCGCTGGGTGCGGTCCTTCACCAGGCACCGCATCACGATGCGCGACAGGGCCTCCGGGTAGTCCGGGCGCACCAGGTGCGGCGGCGCCGCCTCCTCGGAGCGGATGGCGTAGAGGATGCCTTCCGTGGTGGGGCGGTGGAAGGGCTGCTTGCCGGTGGTGATTTCATACAGCATCACCCCCAGCGCGTAGATGTCCGCCCGGTGGTCCAGCCGCTCCTGCATGATCTGCTCGGGCGACAGGTAGAGGAACTTCCCCTTGATGACGCCCGGCTTGCTGCGCTCCATGAACGCGCCGGCCTTGGCGATGCCGAAGTCGACGAGCTTCACGCGCCCGTCGTAGGAGATCATCACGTTCTGCGGGGAGACGTCCCGGTGGATCAGCTCCAGCGGGCGCCCATCCACGCCGCGGCTGAAGTGCGCATGGTCCAGGCCCGCCGCGATGGCCGCGCAGATCTTCGCCGCGACGCCGTACGGCATGGAGGCGCCGAACTTGTGCTCCTCCACGAGCACGCGGCGCAGGTCCACGCCCTCCACGTACTCCATGCAGATGAAGATGTTGTCCCCCTCCTTCCCCAGCTCGTGCACCTGCACGATGTTGGGGTGGTGGAGCTGGGCGGCGATGCGCGCCTCGTCCAGGAACATCTGGACGAACTCCGGCTCCTCGGAGAGGTACGGGAGGATCCGCTTGATGACCACCAGCGTGGGGTCCGGCGGCTTGTGCGCCAGGAACAGCTCCGCCATCCCGCCCAGCGCGAGGCGCTTGATGAGCAGGTACTTTCCGAACGGGGTGGCCGTCTGGGGCGAGCTCAAGGACGTGAAGGGTGGGCCGCGGGTGGAACTTTGAACCGTGTCCGGAGCCTACCTGCAATCCCGCCCCGGGGGGAGCCGTCCGACCCGCCCGGCGCGGACTCTAGGCAGGGCCGGCGGGCCACGCGAACTTTCGGGCCCCGGAAACACGACCGCCCCCCAGGGCACAAGGCCCTGGGAGGCGGACGGGAAAGCGTCAGGCGTCAGGCGGACTACGGGAAGGCCGCGCCGTCCACCTCTCCCGGCAGGTCGGTGCAGTCCTGCGGGATGATGGTGTAGGTGTAGCGCTGGTCGGTGCCCGGCACGCCGCTGTCCTTGTCGTTCTTGCCGCAGCCCGTGATGTCCGTGCCGCCGTCCTCGCAGCCCGCGAAGGTGTAGGTGTCCCAGACGCCGCTGATGCCGTTGGGGAACGTCACCGCGCCGCCATCCAGGGCCGCCATCTGGTAGTCGCAGCGGGTGCCGCCGTCGCCGGACCGGTCACGCGTCTTGTCGTGGAAGACGAGGATGCCGCCGGTCACCTCGAAGCCGTAGTAGATGGTGCCCGCGTCCGCGTCGTCCAGGCGCTGGAGCTGGCTCGGCTGCGGGTTGGTCAGCGTCAGCGGGCCCGCCAGGTGCACGCGCGTGCCCAGGTAGGGCGCGGAGCTCTGGGGCGCCGCGAGCGACGCCACCAGGTCCTCCGCCGTCACCTCGTTGGCCGGCGGCCGGGCGTCCACGCCCGCGTCGGACTTCACGGTGATGTTGAGCGTCTTCCCGTTCTTGAAGTCGTTCGCCAGGTGGTGGCGGCGGCCGCTGAACGGCTGGTAGTTCGGCTCCGTGCCGAAGTAGCCCTCGACGTCGATCGTGTTGCCCGGCTGGGGGTGATACGTGTCCGGCAGGTCCGTGTAGAACTTGGTGATGTAGAGGCCTTCCTTCGGCGCGGCCGGATCCGTCACCCAGAAGAACGAGCGCCACTGCACCCCGTCATTGCCCAGCTTCTCGTAGTCCACGTCGGTGATGACCACGTCGCGCAGCGTCACCTTCGTGTTGAACGGCGCCTTGCGCGCCGCGGCGATCTGGTTCTGCGTGCCCGCGTCGCCCGTGCCCGCGTCCATGCCCGCGTCAGTCGTGCCCGCGTCGTTGGTGCCCGCGTCGGTGCTGCACACGCCCGTACAGCCGGCGTCCGGCGTCGGGGTGGGGTTGTCGTCGTCACGTCCGCCACAGCCGGCCGCCGTGGCCATCGCCGCGGCAGCCAAGAGGGCCGCAGCGCCCAGCTTCTTGCGCAGTTCCATTCGTATCTCTCCGGGGGGGTGAGGGGCGCCGCGATTCTTGAAGTCCGACGCCGGTCGGGCTGAGGATTCGAACCCTTATACCGGCGGCCGAGCGGGGCCGGCAAGGAACGGACCGGGGCCCTGTCCGTGACATCGCAGTCAATTCAGGAATAGGTGGATCAATGCTAGCGCGCGACACGTTCTTCCAGGGGCTGAAGCCCACGCTGCACATCGCGCATCGCGGCGGCGCGGGGGTCGCGCCGGAGAACACGCTGGAGGCCTTCCAGCGCGCGGTCCACACGCACCGCACGGACATGCTGGAACTGGACGTGCACCTGTCGCGCGACGGAGAGGTCATCGTCGCGCACGACGACACGCTGGAGCGCTGCACCGACGGGACGGGTCCGCTCGCGGCGCTCACGCTCGCGCAGCTGCGGAAGCTGGACGCGGGCTACCGCTTCACGCCGGACGAGGGCCGCACGTTCCCCTTCCGCGGCCAGGGCGTGCGGCTGCCCACGCTGCGCGAGGTGCTGCGCGCCTTCCCTGCCCTGCGCCTCAACGTGGAGCTCAAGCCGGACGTGCCGGGCGCGGAGGAAGTGCTCGCCCGGCTGCTGAGCGAGGAAGGCGCCCTGGGCCGCGTGTGCCTGGGCAGCGAGCAGGACGTCATCGCGGAGCGGCTCTACGAGAAGCTGCCCGACGCGTGCCACTTCTACCCGCGCGACGCGCTGGCCGCGTTCGTCCTGGCGCTCAAGGCGGGCGAGGTGCCGCCGGAGGACGCGCGCTACAGCGTGCTCGACATGCCGCTGTACTTCGGCGAGGTGCGGCTGGTGGACGACGCGCTGCTCCGGGCCGCGGCCGAGCGCGGCAAGTGGATCAACGTGTGGACGGTGGATGATCCGGCGGAGATGGACCGGCTCCTCGCGGAAGGGGTCGGCGGCATCATGACCGACCGTCCGGATGTGCTCCGCCAGCGAATGGACGCCCCTGGAAAGCCGGGTTAAGCCTTCGGGCTCCATGCCCCGCTCCACCGCCCGCGCGCGTCCCGCGACGTCCCGCACCGAGCCGCCCCCGTCCAAGGCGCCGCCCACGGATGGCGCCGAACCGAAGCCCAAGGCCCGCAACACGCTCAAGGTGAAGGTGCCCCGCGCCAAGCGCTTCGTGGCGCTGGCGGGCAACATCGGCGCGGGCAAGACGACGGCCGCGAAGCTCATCAGCCAGGGCTTCGGCTTCGAGCTGTTCGACGAGCCGGTCATCGACAACCGCTTCCTGCGGGACTACTACGGCGACATGTCGCGGTGGTCGTTCACGCTGCAGCTGGAGTTCCTCATCCGGCGCGTGGAGCACCACGAGCTCATCCACTCCGTCAGGAAGAGCTGCGTGCAGGACCGCACGCTGTACGAGGACCCCGAAATCTTCGCCAAGTACCTGCACGGCCTGGGGCACATGACGAACGCGGAGCTGGACCTGTACTACGAGTACTTCCAGCGGCTGTCGCGCCACATCGTGCGGCCGGACAAGGTCATCTGCTTCGACGTGCCGTCGGAGGACGTGCTGCTCCAGCGCATCCGCACGCGCGGCCGCGCGGAGGAGAAGGGCATCGGGCGGCAGTTCCTCAAGGGCCTCAACGGCTACTACGCGGGCTTCCCCCAGGTGCTCCAGGAGAAGTACGGCGTGGACTGCCTGGTGGTGGACGTGTCCAAGCAGGACATCCGCCGGGGCCAGGGGCGCGAGGAGTTCATGGACCGCGTCTCCGCATTCCTCGCCTGACGCGGCGCACTTCTCGTGCGACGCTGCCCGGCGCCATGCACGACCTCAGCCCCAAGAGCCCGCGCGACTCCGAAGTGGTGATGACGCAGCTCATCCTCCCCCCGGACGCCAACAACCTGAACGCCGCGTTCGGCGGGAAGGTGATGCAGTGGATCGACATCTGCGGCGCCGTGGCCGCCCAGCGCCACTGCCGTCAGGTCGTGGTGACGGCGTCCATGGACGACCTGCACTTCCACGCCCCCATCCGCGTGGGCTGGATTGCCCTCCTGCACGCGCGCGTGCTCGCGTCGTTCCGCACGTCGCTGGAGGTGGGCGTCACCGTGCACGCGGAGAACCCGCTCACCGGTGAGCGGCACCTCACCACCAGCGCGCTGCTCACCTTCGTGGCGCAGGGGCAGGACGGCAAGGGCGTGCCGGTGCCGCCGCTGCTCCTGGAGTCGGACGCGGAGCGCCAGGCCTTCCAGGAGGCGGAGGCCCGCCGCGCCCTGCGCCGGGGCCGCGGCAAGGAGGAGCAGTCCTGGATGAAGGTGATGAAGCCCGTGGCCGGCGCCTGACCGCTGGACGCACGAAGGGCCGGGGGCACGCCTGGCTGGCGTCCCATCCCGGCCCTTTTCCCACCTCGAGCGCGAAGACGGCTCAGGTGGTGAACGACGTGCCGCAGCCGCAGGACGACTTGGCGTTGGGGTTCTCGAACTTGAAGCCCGCGCCGGTGATGCTGGTGACGTAGTCGATGTGCGTGCCCGACAGGTACTGGGCGCTCAGCGCGTCGGTGGCGATGGTCACGCCATCCTGCTCCCACGTCTGGTCGCCCGCCTTCGTCTCCTTGACGAGGTTCAGGTCGTAGCCCAGGCCGCTGCAGCCGGAGGGCACCACGCGGATGGAGAAGAAGTAGCCCTGGAAGCCCTGGGCCTCGATGACCGTCTTCACCTGGGTGATGGCGGCGGCCGTCAGGACGACGGGCGCGGAGGTGGCGGGCTGGGAGGCCGGCGTGGAGCCGGTGACGGCGGTAGACGTGTCCATGTGCTTCACTCTCCTCGTAGACGGCGCCTCATAACGCCCTGGCGCCCGAAAAGCCAAGGGACCTGACGGGCCCCGTTCCGGCTCAACAGAAGATAACCCCCATGCCCATCCCTGAAATCACCCCCGCCGAGCTGGCCCGGCGCCTGGCAGGCCCCCCCGAGTCACGCCCCGTGCTGGTGGACGTGCGCTTCCCACACGAGCACGAGTGGGTGGCCCTGCCCGGCTCGGTGCTGATGCCGCTGCCGGAGCTGGAGGACTTCCACGAAGAGCTGGACGCCCTGCGGGGGCGGCCCGTGGTCGTCTACTGCCACCACGGGGTGCGCAGCCTGGACGGCGCCGCGTACCTCATCAGCCGGGGACTCCAGGCCGCGTCGCTCCAGGGCGGCATCGACCTGTACTCGCGCACCGTGGACCCGTCCCTGCCGCGCTACTAGAGCGCGGAGGCCAGGTCCAGCGGGAGGTCCGTCGTCTCGTCGGGCTTGATGGTGGCCTCGAAGGCCACGGGCTCCTTGAGCTGCCTGCCGCGCAGCTCCAGGCGCTGCTTGCCCTCCATCAGCTTCAGCGTCGTGCCGGCGCTGCCCATCATCTGGTTGTTCCGGTACACCGTCAGGCCCGGCGTCATCCCCTTGGGGGTGATCTTCAGCTTGAGGGTGCCCTCCTTGAAGCTGCGCTCGAAGGTCTTCAGCTCGCCGGGCTGGCCGAACGCGAGCTCCTCCGAGTCCTCCAGGTAGATGCCCTGGGCGTCGTTCTCCAGGATGAGCGTGTCCTGCAGGTGGGCGCCCTGCACGCGCGTGAGCGGCGCGGTGCCCAGCAGCGTCACCGGCTCCGGGCTGCCGCAGCGCTCCGTGTGCCGCACGGACACCTTCACCGGCTGGTTGGTGTTCACCGTGAGCCACACGCCCTGCGCGTCCGCGGCCTTGGACGTGAGCGCCAGCATGATGGGTTCGCGGAAGAGCACGCCCACCGCGAGCAGGCCCACGACGAAGCCCACCGTGGCCAGCGCGCGCACGCTGCCGCCCTGCGGCCTCACCGGCTCCGGCAGCGCGGG
>NZ_JBKGHJ010000486.1:0-6138 GCF_046520365.1 Corallococcus sp. 4LFB | reverse complement strand
TGGCAGGCGGGCGTGCTGCGCGCGCTCACGGACGCGCGGCTGTCCTTCGCCCACGCGGACGCCACGTCGGGCGGCATCATCACCCTGGCCATGTGGCTGTCCGGCCTGTCCCCCGCGGAGATGTGCGAGCGGTGGCGGACGCTGGACGTGAAGGACTTCGTGTCGCTGATGCCGCTGGACGACTACGCGCGGCCCTGGAAGCTGCACGCGCTGGGGGACGCGGACGGCATCCTCCAGCGCGTCTTCCCGCACCTGGGCGTGGACGTGGACGCCATCCGCGCGAACCGCGACCGCACGGGCACCTTCAACGTCTGCGACTTCGCCCGGAAGACGAACGAGGCCATCCCCCACACGGACGTGGACCGCGACCTGCTGGTGGCGGGCCTCTCCCTGCCGCTCTTCATGCCCCCCGTGGCGAGGGCCGGCCACCTCTACCTGGACTCGGTGTGGATCCAGGACGCCAACGTGATGGAGGCCGTGCGCCGGGGCGCGGACGAGGTGTGGGTCGTCTGGTGCATCGGCAACACGCGCCAGTACCACGACGGCTTCTTCCGTCAGTACGTCCACATGATCGAGCTGAGCGCGAACGGCGCGCTCTTCGCGGAGCTGGAGCAGGTGCGCGAACTCAACGCGCGCATCCTCGCGGGCGAGCACGTGGCGGGACACGCGCGGCCCATCACCGTGCACCTCATCAAGCCGGAGCACCCGCTGCCGCTGGACCCGGACTTCTACGCGGGCCACGTCACGGCCGCGACCCTCATCGACCAGGGCTACTCGGACGCCTGGCGCTACCTGTCCGTGGCGCCCGCCCAGGGCCTGCCCCTCACCCCGGAGATCACGCAGATGACCGAACCCGCCCATGACCTGTCCTTCCGAGAGACGATGTCCGGCCCCCTCGCGATGGGCACCACCGACCCCGAGGCCGGCGCCCATGACGGGCGCTCCACGCCCTTCACCATGCACTGCACCATCACCATCGACGACATGGAGGCGTTCATCCGCGACGCCGACCACGCGGCCCGCCTGGTGGCGCACGTGCAGTTCAAGCCGCTGGGCATGGACCTGCCCGTGAGCGACGGGAGCTTCAACCTCTTCCGCGCCACGGATGATCCGCGCACGAAGATCATGACCTACGGCCTGCGCTTCCAGGCCCACGGCCAGGACTACTACCTGGACGGCACGAAGACGCTGCGCGACGACCCGGGGCCCGACCTCTGGCGCGACACCACGCGCCTCTACAGCTACCTGCACGAAGGCCCGGACGCGCGCGGCCCGGTGGTGGGCGCGGGCGTGCTGGTGCTGGGCATGCGGGAGCTGCTCCACCTGGTCTCCAGCATGCACTCGGCGCGCGGGGGCGTGGAGGGCGCGGGCATGGTGGCCCGCTTCGGCCGCCTGTTCCTGGGCGCGCTCTGGGACCTCTACGCGCCGGAGGCGCCGGCGCGCGAAGGGGAGGCCGCGCATGGCCACGAGGGCTGAGCACTTCGACGTCGTCATCGTGGGTTCGGGCTTCGGCGGTTCGGTGATGGCGTGGCGGCTGGCGGACGCGGGCCTGCGGGTGTGCGTGCTGGAGCGCGGCAAGGCGTATCCGCCGGGCTCCTTCCCGCGCAGCCCGTACGACATGCGCCGCAACTTCTGGGACCCGAGCAAGGGGATGCACGGCCTCTTCAACCTCTGGTCCTTCCAGGGGCTGGGCGGCGTGGTGTCCGCGGGGCTGGGCGGCGGGTCGCTCATCTACGCCAACGTGCTGTTGCGCAAGGACGAGAAGACCTTCATCCACGAGGACCTCCACGGCGGCGGCTACGAGGACTGGCCCGTCACCCGCGCGGACCTGGAAGCGCACTACGACGCCGTGGAGCGCATGATGCACGTGCAGCGCTACCCGCTGGAGCACCCGCCCTACGCCTCCACCGCGAAGACGCTGGCCATGAAGCTGGCGGCCGAGCGCCTGGGCCGCGCGGGGGACTGGCAGCTGCCGCCGCTGGCGGTGACGTTCGGCAACCCGGGCGAGGTGCCCGTCCCCGGCGAGCCCATCCGCGAGGAGCACCCCAACCTCCACGGCCGCACGCGCACCACCTGTCACCTGTGTGGTGAGTGCGACATCGGCTGCAACACGGGCAGCAAGAACACGCTCGACTACACGTACCTGTCCGCGGCGAAGCGGGCCGGGGCGCAGCTGCGCACGCGCGCGGAGGTGACGGAGCTGTGGCCCGCGGAGGGCGGCGGCTACGTGGTGCAGTACCTGGACCACACGGACACGCCGGAGGACGTGCCGCGTGAGGGCCCCAAGTCCATGCAGCCGCGCACCACGGTGACGGCGGACCGGCTGGTGCTGGCGGCGGGCACGTTCGGCACCCCGTTCCTGCTCCTGAAGAACCGGCGGCACTTCCCCGGGCTGAGCGGACAGCTGGGCACGCGCTTCTGCGGCAACGGGGACCTGCTGGGCTTCCTGCGCCAGTGCCACGACTCCAGCACCGGCAAGCGACTGCCGCGCATCCTGGAGGGCGGGCACGGCCCGGTCATCACCAGCGCGCTGCACTTCCGCGGGAAGGAGGAGGGCGGCACGGGCCGGGGCTACTACCTCGAGGACGCGGGCTACCCGGAGTTCGTCAACTGGCTCTACGAGGGCGCGCACCAGGTGCCGCTGCTGGAGCGCGGCCTCAAGCTGGCGTGGCGCCTCATCCGCGGGTGGACGGGGCTCACGCGCGACTCCGACGTGAGCGAGGAGATCGCCGAGCTGCTCGGGGACTGCCTGGGCTCCGCGACGTCGCTGCCGCTGCTGGGCATGGGGCGCGACATCCCCAACGGCCACATGCGGCTGACGAAGGACGAGATGCTGGAGATCGACTGGCGGATGGGCGCCTCGCGCGAGTACTTCGATGAGGTGCGCCAGTCGATGGCGGACATCGCTCGCACGCTGGAGGGCAAGCTGGTGCAGAACCCGCTCAGCTACCTGAGCCGCGTCATCACCGTGCACCCGCTGGGCGGCTGTCCCATGGGACGCGGGCCCCAGACGGGCGTGGTGGACGCGGCGGGCGAGGCCTTTGGCCACCCGGGCCTGTACGTGGCCGACGGCGCGATGATGCCGGGCCCCACCGGCCCCAACCCGAGCCTCACCATCGCCGCGCTCGCGGACCGCTTCGCGGATGCGCTCATCGACTCGCACCGACGCTCCACGCGGGGACGTTCGCGGCACGCACCGGAGCATGCGCCGGAGCACTCCGCGGAGGAGGGGCCATGGCCGTCCGTGCCTCCGATGTGAGCCGCATCCCGGGCCCGCGGACGCGGCCCGGGTCCCCGCCGGAGACGCCCCCGGGAAGGCCGATGGTGTCGTGGTTCGACCCGGCCGTGCTCGCGAAGTCGGGGGTGAAGGCGCTGCTGTCGGGGACGTTCGGGCGGCAGGCGGACCGGCGGCTGCTGGACGCGGTGTCGCAGCCCCAGGACCTGAAGTTCGACTACTCGGAGCACAGCCCCCAGCACCCGCGCGACGAGCTGTGGCTGGACTATGTGTCGGACCTGGGGGACGGCTGGGATTCCACCTACGCGGTGGCCTCGGCGGTGACGGCGCCGGAGCTCGTGCTGACGGACGCCTCCGGCAAGGCGCACCCCACGCGGGGCGGCGACGTGCTCGTGTTCGGTGGGGACGAGGTCTATCCGACCGCGAGCGTGGAGGAGTATCAGGCGCGCACGGTGGTGCCGTACGAGGACGCCTTGAACCGGCGGCGTCACCGGCCGGACCTGTTCGCGGTGCCGGGCAACCACGACTGGTACGACGGGCTGGTGTCCTTCACGCGCCTGTTCTGCCAGGGCCGGACCTCCAGGGGCTGGCACACGCGGCAGCGGCGCAGCTACTTCGCGCTGAAGCTGCCGCACGGCTGGTGGCTCCTGGGCACGGACATGCAACTGGAGTCCGACCTGGACGCGCCGCAGGTGGAGTTCTTCACGAGGGTGGCCGGGAAGATGGACGCCGCGGATCGCGTCATCCTCTGCAACGCGGAGCCGGACTGGATCAAACAGCAGGTGACGCCCCACGCGGGCCGCGGCTTCCTGGACAACAACATCGACTTCCTGGAGCAGAAGGTGCTGGGCAAGCGGGTGAGCGTCTTCCTCGCGGGGGACCTGCACCACTACCGCCGGCACGAGGACGCGGACGGGCGGCAGAAGATCGTCGCGGGTGGGGGAGGGGCCTTCCTGCATCCCACGCACCTGCCGAAGGTGGACCAGCGTCCGGGCGGCTTCGTGCAGCAGGCGTGCTTCCCGTCGAAGCAGACGTCCCAGCGGCTCGCCTGGCGCAACCTGCTGTTCCCCGTGCTCAACCCGTGGTTCAGCGCGTTCATGGGCGCCGTCTACATGCTGCTGGGCTGGGGCGTGGACGCGAACCTCAACGAGGGGACCGTGGGGGCGCCGCCGTTCCGGGAGGTCCTCAACGCGGCGTTGCAGAGCACGGGCTCACTGGTGCTGGGCGCGGGCGTGGTGCTGGGCGCGGTCGCGTTCGCGGACGGCCGCCGGGGCCCGAATTGGAAGAAGGCCGCCGGCGCCGTGCACGGACTGGCGCACCTGGCCGTGGCGCTGCTGCTCACGTGGGGCGTGTCCGCCGTCGCCGCGCCGCTGGCGGCGGAGCTCCAGTGGAGCCTCCGGCGCGACCTCCTCAGCGGCCTGCTGCTCTTTGGAGGCGGCGCGCTGCTGGGGCCCCTGGTGGTGGGCGTGTACCTGCTGCTGTCGCTCAACGTGTTCTCCTGTCATCCCAACGAGGCGTTCTCCTCGCTGTCGATACCGGACTGGAAGAACTTCCTCCGGCTCCACATCGACACGCAGGGGCAGCTCACGGTGTACCCGGTGGGCTTCCGGCGGGTGCCGCGCAGGTGGAAGCGGGGGCGCGGACCGGAGGACCCGGTGTGGGTGCCGGACCCGGCGGACACGCGGGCGACCCCGCCCCGGCTCATCGAGCCGCCCATCGTCATCGGCCGGACGAAGGCGCTTCCGGTGACGCCTGGGACTGGTCCGTCCGGACCCACGGGCGTGATGATGGACGAACACCCTCCCGGGGGCGCGGTTTGAGCGGCGCGGGCTGACGGCCTACGCTGCTGTCCCCATGAAGGCGATGCTCCTGTCCCTGCTCCTGCTCGGCGCCGCGCCGTCGGGCCCCGCGCCGTCGTCCCTGCCTCCCGAAGCGCTGGGCGCGCCCCCGCTCGTGGATGCGTCTCCCACCGCGTGGGCGTGCACCATCGACACGCTGCGCGCGGGCAAGGAGTGCGTGTTCGAAGCGGAGCTGCCGCCTCCCGGCGCCGCGAACGCGGACCAGGAGTCCGCGAACGTGAAGCTGCTGAAGGACGCGTCGCGCGCCCTCTGCTCGGAGGCCGTGAGCAACGCGCGGGACGGCACGCCGGACCCGAAGCTCGTCGCCGTCTGCGAGCGCAAGTACGCGGACGTCGTGGGCCGCTGCGGCATCGAGGGCAACTCGCCGGTGGTGGACGCCAAGGGCCGCTTCGCGCCCGTGGCCCGCGCCTGCTACCGAGCGCTGTCCACGGTGCTCCAGGACGTGCAGCTGATGGCGTCCGTGGCCTCCTCCTGCTGTGAGTGCGCCGCGCGCAGCCAGTGCCCGGGCACCGGCGAGAGCTGCTACGCGGCCGTGTCGCGGCAGCAGGCCGGCCCCACCACGCTCGCGTGCATGGACGACCGCTGCCACGACGCCTGCTCGATGATGCTGCCCTCGTCCGCCTCCATCCCGCGCCAGGCGCCGTCGCGCGCGAGCCAGCAGCACGCCGACTCCGCCGCGCTGTAGCGCGCCGGCCATCACGCGTTCAGCCGTCACGCGAGCAAGCCGTTCGCAGGACCCATTGCTTCACGCCTGTCCGTCCTCCAGCACGCCCCGCGCCACGTCCTCGCGCGGAGCCTTCGCGGTCCCCGCGCCGCCGCACCTCAAGGAGCCCCGCGCCATGCCCCGTCTTCCGTTGCTGACCCTCCTGGGGGGCGCTCGCCACCGGCTGCGGCGCCTCGCACTCCCATGTCGCCCTGGAGGATCGCGCCCTCACGGACGCGCCGCCTCCCCAGACGCCTCCGCCGGCCGCCCGGCGCTCCGTCGCCTCCGAGGCGCCGCCCCCGTCCCCGCATGACGCCCGCGCGTTCCTGGCGCGCTACCCA
>NZ_JBKGHJ010000485.1:0-6153 GCF_046520365.1 Corallococcus sp. 4LFB | reverse complement strand
CCACCGCGAGCGCGGCCGCTCCGGCGCACCCCACGTACAACAGCGACGCGGGCCCCGGCTTCGGCCCTCCGTCCGCCGGCTCCACCGAGCCCGCGCCCGCGAACGCGCCGTGGCTGGCCAAGAACAACGTCGGGTCGCCCTACAACAGCAACATGCAGCTCATCGACCCGGGGCAGAAGGACCAGTTCAAGTACACGAACACGTTCACCAACAAGACGAACGCGCCGCAGACCATCACCCTCTGGAACAAGACGGGCGAGAACGGCAACCCGAACGACGGGCAGAACTTCGACAAGAGCACGCCCAAGACGTTCACGCTCCAGCCCGGCCAGTCGCAGGTGGTGGCGTTCGACAGCAACAGCAGCGTGGCGTGGGCCGCGTCGAAGGACGGCTCGGCGAAGCCCGGCGCGAACTCCGGTCAGACGTGGGGCGAGGCGACGTTCGCGAACTCCGGCACCGGCTGGAGCGGCTTCGACACCAGCCAGATTGCCCCCGCGGGCCACAACGGCAGGATGTCCATCACCAACGAGGCGACCGGCAAGACCGTGACGGAGGCCAACGCCTGGCAGACGGAGAAGGACGACCCCGCCCTCCATGACGTCGGCGTCCCCGCCGGTCCGCTGAACCTGAGCACCGTGCTCAGCTGAGCCTCAGTGGGCCTGGGGCGAGTCCAGGCCGAGCGCCGCCTTGCACATCTTCGTGTACAGGTCCCGGAAGAGGTTGTCCGGGTCCGTGCGCTGCTTCACGGCCTGGTACGTGTCCTTGTTCCAGAGGCTCCAGAACGTCTCCTCGTCGTAGTAGTTGTATGAGATGAGCGTCTTGGTGCCGTTGACGCGCTGGAGCTCGTCCTCCATCTCCTTGTAGATGTTGCGGCCCGGCGGCTGCGGCATGCCGTACACGGCGAGGTCCAGGAACAGCGGGTCCTTCATGCCGGACCACCACTGGGGCGTCAGCCACTCGTAGTCGCGCGTCCGCCGGAAGGGCACGCACCAGACGGGGTAGTGCTTCATCTCGCGGTGGTACCAGTCCATGAACTCGGCCGTGCGCGAGAAGGGGACGAACACGTCCACGATGACCGGCGGGTCCTTCTTCGGCAGCAGCTGGGTGAAGCGATTGGCCGTCCTCAGCACGCTGTCGGAGTGGATGAGCTTTCCGAAGAGCGCCCGCGCCACGAGGCTCTTCGGTTTGACGTGCGTGACGCCGCGGTTGTAGCGGAAGAGATAGTCATACGTCGGGAGGTAGTCCTCGGCGCGGCGCGGGATGCTCTCGCAGTACGCGGTGAGCCAGTCGTAGCGGTGCACGTACGGCGCCTTGTCCACGAAGTGGCCCACGCACAGCACGTGCTTCGTGGGGGAGAAAATCTGTCCGTCCAGATAGTCCGCGCCCTCGTTCTGGAAGTGGTGCCAGATGCCCTGCTGGAAGGACTCCAGCGAGCTGTGCGTCTCGTTCGTCACCCGCACGAAGGGCGCGCAGCGCACGAGCTTGAAGCGCAGCTTGGACAGGATGCCCAGCGTGCCGAACGAGCCGTGCATCATCTCGAAGAGCAGCGGGTCCTCGCGCGGCGAGCAGCGCAGCACCTCGCCCTTCGCGGTGATGACCTCGTACTCCAGACAGGTGTCGTGGAAGCCGCCCTGGCGGAAGGACATGGACTCAATGGAGCACCCCGCGATGGCGCCCCCGAGCGTGATGGTCTTGTGCTCCGGGACGATGTACGGGATGAGCCCGTGGGGCAGCGTCGCGCGCACCACCTCGTCGAAGGTGACGGCGGGCTCCGCGGTGCAGGTCATCCCCACCGTGTCGATGTCGAGGAGCTGATCCAGGTCGCTCAGGTCCACCTTCTCATCGCGGCGCCGCGAGTCGAACCGCTTGGGGACGCTGTGGGGCGGGGACTTCTTCTTGAAGGACGCGGGCCCCTTTCCCTTCCGCTGCCGCAGCTGCCGGGCGATGGCCTCCACCTTGGCTTCGTGAAGCGCTGCTGCCCGTGAAGGGCCCTCCACGCGGGGGCCCCCTGTGACCGACTCCGTGAGCATCCGTCTCCTCCGTTGGCGGGAAGGTGCGGATGATTCCGTGGAACGTGAGCCCTGGCCTGTCGGCGCGGAGCCCTCACGTCCGGCATCAGGGCGGGCGGGCGGCCTGGAGGCGCCGAGGCCCCGTGCCGCATCGGACCCGGGGACACTGGGCATCCACCCGGCCAGGGACAAGCCACCCGCAACAACTCAACCGCTCTGTCTTGATTTCGTTCCTCCCCCCTCGGATGTCCAGGCACCGCGCGCCCGTCCTCCTGCCCCTGCTGCCGGGGCGCGTTGAGCTGGCCCGGCAAGTAGCGGCGTCTGGAAGGTGGGGGGCCCGGAACCCAGGCGCGGTTCCGGGCCTCGTCCGTATCCGCTCAGGTGGCTTCGAGCCGCTGCCGCAGCTCCGTGGTGGACAGCTCCGGCGTGCCGTCCCGGCCCATCAGCGTCTGGCCATCCGCGGAGTAGAGCGCCGGGCGCCGGTACAGCGTGCGCAGGGCGCGCAGGTGGGGATAGACGATGGAGGCCTGGGGGCTCAGTTCCCGCAGGTGCTTGCGCAGGAGCGGGGCGTACTTCGGGCTCTGCGCCGGGAAGATGTGGTGCTCCTGGTGGTAGCTGAAGTTGAAGTGCAGCCAGTTCATCACCGGGTGCGTCTCCACGCTGGCGGTGTTCACGAACGGGTTGTCCGTCTCCTCCGACGCGGGCTGCATCCAGTGGTTGGTGGCGATGTAGATCATCAGCGTGACGTTCCCGATGAGCAGCGGGAGCACCAGCGCGTAGAACGCGGCCCGGGGCCCCAGCACCCACCCGAGCGCCACCCACCCCGCGGTGACGAGCAGCGTGAGCACCCGCTCCCGGACGCGGTGCATGTGCACGTGCTGGAACCCGGGCAGCCGGCAGTGGTGCCAGAGGAAGGCCTGGCCCTGCGCGGTGAAGAAGACGCTGAAGCTGATGAAGCTCAGCCAGTGCCCGGAGCCGGGGGACATGGCGTGGAACAGCTTCGCGAACCCCTGGGTGTGCCAGTCCGTCCTGCGCGGGAGGATGTCCGGGTCGCGCACGTGGACGTTGGCGGCGCTGTGGTGGGCCTGGACGTGCCAGGCCCTCCAGTTGCCCGGCGTCACCAGGAAGGGCGCGAAGCCCACCCAGCCCAGCAGGCTCTCCAGCCTGCGGCTGTGGAACACCGAGTGGTGCAGGGCCTCATGCGCGGCGAGCCCCACGGTGGTGACGAGCTGGCCCAGCGCGAAGGCGATGAGCAGGCACGCCCAGTGGGGCAGCGTCCAGGTGCCGAGCACCCAGATGAGCGCGGCCTCCACCGGCACGAGGCAGAGCGCCACGATGCCTCGCAGGGGTTGTCGTTCGAAGGCCTCCGGAGGCAGCACGCGGCGCAGCTCCGAGCGGAGCCGCTTGGCTTCATCCGGGAGAAGGGGGAGGGAAGGGGCGGAGTCGTTCATGGCGGGTGCCTGTTCAGGAAAGGGGTTTCAGGCCATGGGGCGGGCGATGCCGCCTTCGACGAGCATCCGCAGCCGGCCCGCTTCGTCATGCGCCGCCACGGTGCCGCACTGGAGGAGCTCCCCCTCCACGCGGGGGGCGAGCGCCTTCAGCGTGAGGCGGCGGGGGGCGCGGGCGTCATGCGACACCAGGTCCCGGTCGAACGTGGCCCGCTGGACGCCGATGGGAGCGAACACGTCGCTCGACACGCCCGCCACGTGCATCGCGCTCAACCGCAGGGCCGCGTCCAGCACGAGCGCGGGCACGCCGTGGCCCGCCTGCCGGGAGACCTCCGGCAGCCCGAGTCGCGCGAAGCGGGCGTCCTGCTCCAGGCGGATCTCCTCCAGGCAGTCGAACATCCTGCGCAGCTCGATGGGGGAGCCCGTGGCGCAGTGCGGGTCGTGCACGGACACGCCGTGGCCCGAAGCGCGGGCGGCCTCCAGCTGAGGCGAGGTCCGCGGCGGCTCCGCCGTCAGCGTGAAGCGGGCCTCGGCGTAGACGAGGTCGCGCTCCAGCACCACGCCGGAGGCATGGACGATGTCGCCCGTCAGCTTGACCTGCACGCTGTGCCGGCCCGGGGCGTCGGTCAGCGGGGTGCACTCGGCGCGCAGGGACTGCTGGCCTCCTGACTTCACGCGGATGAAGCGTGAGAACCGGATGTCCTCGATGGTGACGGTGCGCAGCTCCGGACGCGCGTCGTCCAGGGCCGCCTGGAACATCAGGTCCAGGGCCCAGGCGCCGGGCAGGGTGGGGGTGCCCCGGACGAGGTGGTCCTCCAGGCACGGGATGCTCGCGGCGTCGACCGTCAGCTCCCTCCGCGAGGGACGGGGCGGCTCCGGGGTGGGCGGCGGCGGGGCGAGGACCTCCAGGCCGTAGAAGGCGCGCTCGCTCTCGGTGAGCTGGACGTTGATGGGTTGGATGGGCTGGCCGTCCACCAACTGGAGGAAGAGCGCTTCGCCCTCGTCGGCGCGGATGCCGCGCAGCCTGCGGCTGGCCCCGAGGACGCGGTACTCCGAGCCGCGCGTCATGCCGATGCCGTCCCAGGCAAGCCAGCCCACGCTGCACCACTGCACGTCCTGGCGCGCGTCGCTGACCCAGGCGCAGAGCCGGTCCAGCGCCTCGTTCGCGGCCCCGTAGTCCGCCTGTCCGTCATTGCCGATGTAGCTGAACGCGGAGGTCAGGACGTGGAACGGAACGGGGGCGGGGAGGCGGCGGGCGCAGGCTTCACGCAGGTTGCGCAGCCCCAGCAGCTTGGTGTCCAGCGTGCTCCGCAGCTCCGTGAGCCGGCGGCGGTGGAGCTTCTTGGAGACCTGCGTGCCGGCGCCGTGGACCACCAGGTCGAGCCGCCCGTGTTCGCGGAGCAGCGCTTCCACGACGCAGTCCACCTCCTCGGGACGGGTGACGTCCGCGGCCCGGTAGGTCATCTGGCCGGGAAGCCGCGTGAGCCCGTCGAGCGTGGCCCGCAGCTCGCGCACGGCCAGGTGGCGCTCGAAGCGCGCTCGCAGCGCGGGCATCCGCACGGAGGGGTCGCGGGCGAGTTCGGAGGCGTAGAACTCGCGCTCCACGGTGCCCAGCTCCTCGTCGCGCGCCTGGAGCACGCGCTCGGGGGCGTCGGACGGTCGCTGCGGCCCAGGAGGACGACCTTGCAGCCGTACCGCTTGAGCAGCGCCCCGGCGAGGACGGCGGTCACGCCACGCCCACCGCCCGTGAGCAGGACCACCGACCGGGAGTCGAGCGTCGCTGCGGGCCGTGCCGGGACCTCCGTGGGTTGGAGCAGCCGGACGCAGCGGACGGGGCCGTCGAAGCAGACCTCGACGGGCGCGGTGTCGTCGCCGGTGCCCAGCTCGGACGCGACGTGGCCGAGCGCCGTGAGGAGCGGGAGCGGGGTCGTGGCGATGGCCCGGATGCCGTGCGCCGGAACCTCGCGGCCCAGGGACTTGAGCAGGCCCGCGAAGAGGCCCGTGACGGGGTGCAGCGTCCGGCGCGGACCGACGCCGCCGATGCACAGGCTCGCCAGCGTCACCGTGCCCGCGGTCAGCCCCTGATAGGCACGGCGGGCGGACAGGAAGAGCAGCTCCAGCGCCTCGTGACGCAAGGCCGTGTCCGCGACCACGGAGGACTCGCTGGCGTCAAACGCCATCCGGCAGACCGAGACGATGACCTGTGGCTCGAAGCCGAGCGCCTCCAGCCCGGCCTCCGCGGTCTCCTCCCGGCTGAGATCGATGCCGTGGATCCGCGAGGCAGCGTCCGAGGCACCCGCGTGGACGATGCGGAACTCGGGACCGCAGGACTCATGTGCCTGGGCCGCAAGCTCACGGGCCAGGGCCTCGTCCTGCGCGATGAACAGCACCCGCCGGCCGCGCAGCGCTGACGGTCCGGTCACCGGGACCGGACGCTCGACGAGCACCGGCGCGTGGTAGCGGATGGGGGCCGAGTGGTCGAAACCGTCGGCCGCCTCCTGCCCGGCGTGGTCGTCCAAACCGGTCCGACTGTCGGACCGGTTTCCGCCGCTCGGCGGGACGGGCAGCCCTCCGGCTACGGCAGGCGATGAGGCCGGGCCGACGGGATGCGTCAGCGGGATCCCGATGGCACTGGGAGACCCGGCACGGTTGTCCGAACTGGTCCGACTGTCGGACCGGTTTCCGCTGCTCGGAGG
>NZ_JBKGHJ010000484.1:0-6228 GCF_046520365.1 Corallococcus sp. 4LFB | reverse complement strand
CCGGTGTGCCGGTGCGCGAGGCGCCGACGGTGGCCCCCGTGCGCTGGCCAACCCCTGTCGTGGTGGGCGCGGCCGTCGTCAGCCTCCTGGTGGGCGGGTACGTGGGCTGCCGCGTCTCCGGGGGCTGCCGATGACGACGCTCCAGGACCTGGAGTCCCGCCTCCCCAAGCACCTGGCGCAGTGGGCCCGCGAGTTCCTCGCCGCGTCCACGGCGACGCGCCTCTGTCCGTACCTGCTGGCCGGCGTGTGCGACCGCGAGGCGCGCGGCGGCATGGCGCTCAAGCCCCCCGGGCCCGCCGGCACCGGTGACCACGGGAACGGGCGCGGCCTGATGCAGGTGGACGACAGGCACCACCCAGGCTTCGTCGGCGCGACCGACGGCGCCGGGCGAGAGCTTTGGCGCCTCCCAGCCTTCAACGTCCTATACGGGGCCATGTTGCTGCGGGCCAACCTCGACGCTCTGAAGGACGTGCACCTCGCCCTCTCCGCGTACAACGCCGGCCTGAAGAAGGTGCGCCAGGCAATGGGCAATGCCGTACTGCCGGGGGACGCCATGGGGCAGCTGCGCAAGTACGCCGATGCGCTGACGACGGGCCGCGACTACGGCGCCGACGTCCTCCGGCGACGCGCGCAGTGGGCACCCGCCGACGCGCCCCTGGAATACTGATGGGCTCGCCTCCCCACTGCCGCCTGTGCGGCAAGCGCCTGGGCCAGTGCCACCACCCGCGCTGGCTCCTGCGCCGCTGAGTCGCCCCTTCCTCCTGGTGCCGTGCATCTCACCCACAGCACCAGGAGGAACACCGAATGTCGCCCCCCCCCACCCCCGCGCCGTACACGCCGCCCGCCGAGCTCATCACGGCCGCCGAGGCCATCAACACGCCCGTCGCGTCCGTGTGCGCGGTGACGCCGGGCCCGGTCGGCGCGCCCGGCGTGCCGCCCGGACAGAAGCCGTCCATCGGTCGCATCGTCCACTACTGCCTCGGTGACGAGGCTGGCCCCCGGAAGGGCGAGGTGCGCCCCGCCATCGTCGTGGCCACGCGTGCGCCGGACTCGATGATGCCGAACCTCCAGGTGCTCGGCGACGGGCCGAACGATGGCTTCGATTCCACCACCGGGCACGGCGGCGAGCACTGCTGGCGCGGCACCGTGCCCTTCGGCGGCCCGGACCAGCCCGGCACCTGGTTCTGGCCCCCGCGCGTCTGACGCCCCCCAGCGCAAGCGTAGCGCCCCGCTCCAGCGTCCTGGAGCGGGGCGCGTTGCTTCTACCTGGCCTCCCCGCGGACTTCGGCGGCCCAGTCCTCGAAGGCGTCCTCCGCCTTGCGGAGCGCGACGTAGACGCCCTGGCGCTTGAGTCCTTGCTGCTTCGCGAAGTCCCCGGCGGTCATCCCGCTCAGCTTCACCGCCAGCAGCGCCTGGACGGCACGGGGTGGCCCGTCCCCTCGACCTCCGGAACCGCGCAGCCGGGCCTCAACCTCCGGGGCCACGCGCTCCAGCAGCGCCGGGCCGTGAAGGTGGGCGTCGACGAGTTCGTCCAGGCGCTCGGGCCCCGTCTGCGCGCCTACGCCACGGGCCTCGTCGAGGGGCACCTCGCGGGTCTGGCCGTGCATCGCCGTCTCCGACAGGGGGACGACGCGCGAGCCCCGCCTGTCGTAGGTGCGAAGCGCGGCGCGCACCCACCAGCGGGCGCAGGCGTAGAATCCGCTGCGCTCGGGCTGCCAGCGCTGCGCGGCGACGACGAGGCCCAGGAGGGCGGCGGACTCCAGGTCCTGCAGGTGGGCCAGCAACCGGGGGCGGCCAAAGCAGTAGCGCCGGGCCGCGCCCCGCGCGTACCGCACCCACTGCTGGGCCAGCGCCTGGCGCTCCGTGGTGAGGGGGCCGTCGGGCCGCTGGTGGGCTGAGCAGGCCATGGCTACGCCGGCATCCCGAAGGGAAGGCGCTCGTCAGGGCCGCGCGAGCGGCGGATGTCCCGGACGACGTCGCGGGCGCGCTCTCCGAAGCGCTCCTCCAGCGCGGTGAGGGGCACGCCGTCCGCGTACTCGCGGCGGATGATGGCGTCGGCGCGGGCCCGGGCCGCCTCCTGCGTCATGCCGAGCTCGGGCTCATCGGGCTCCTCCGGCCCCAGCAGCCCGTCGTCGGGCTCACGGGCGTACCGGGGCAGCTTCGCCGAGGGCGTCTTCTGGGCGTCGGCCCACATGGCCAATGCCTCGCGCATGACGATGCTCTTCCGGACACCGCGGCGCTTCGCCTCGGCGTCGACCGCTTCGACGTGCTCCTTCGGCGCCATGAACGACTGCGTCTTCGTCAGGGTGCCGTACTCCACCACCGGGCCACTCCAGTCCCCCGGGCTGGCGCGCTGCCTGTCGTAGTGCTGGCGACAGAGCCCCTTGCACCGCGCCGGCCGACCGCACCCGGTGAGCTTGCACGCCTCGGCAGGACTGCCGGCCTTCACTGTCCGGTGGTATGGCTTCAGCGGCGCGTCCAGCGGCTTGTCGCGGCGGAACCTGCCCTCGTGGGCGGCGCACATGCCGCGGGCACGAATGGCCCGGCCGCACCCCTCGACGCTGCACACCTTGCCCTCCTTGCTGCACGTCATGGCTCCTCCTTCGCTGGGTAGCTGGCGGGTGTCGCCAGCGACTTCCAGTCCTTCTGGGTGGCCTTCACCTGTCGGGGGCGGTGCGGAACCCCGCCAGAAATCGATTGTGGCGGCCGTGGCGGGGGCGCCATTGCGTCGGCCGGTGCCGGGTCGTGGGGCTGGAGCCCGGACTCAACCTGGGGCCGCACAGGCGGCGCCGTGCGGCGACTTCCGCGCTTTGCCCGGACGGCCCACCCGCCAGCCGGACGCCCCGGGGCCCGCGGGTACCGCGCTCCTCCACCGGCATGGTGAGGTACGTCCGGACGGGAGCGCCAACGCTGGCGGAGCGCGCCTCTACGGCATCCCCGGCCACGCCCACCAGGAAGCCCAGCGCGTGCAGCGCGGCGTGCAGCTTCGCCTGGCCGGGGCGCAGCGCCCCGCCGAGCTTCTTGCACTCCACCAGCAGCACCTGCCCCTGCCGGACGCACAGCAGGTCCGGGAAGTCCTTCGCGGAGAGCTTCCACACGCCCCAGCCCTCGGCCTGGAGCGCCTTCACCACCTCGGACTCGCAGCCGTCTCGGTTCGCAGCGTGGCGCATGTCACGCCCCCAGGACCGGGATGGACCCGGTGAAGCTGGTGTGGATGGTGAGCCCGCGCAGCTCGGCGACGCGGCGGACGACCTTCTCCGCGCAGTCGAAGCGCTCGCACAGGGCCGCCAGCGGCACGCCCTCGGCGATGACGCGGGCGATGCGCTCCTCGCGCTGCCGCTCCCGGGCCTGGAAGTCGAGTCCATCCAGGGGCACGTCGTACTTCGGCCCCGGGTCATCCACGGCGCGCGCCGTCAGCCCCAGCCGCGAGGCCGCATCGGCGCACTTCGGGCTGCACCACTTCTTCGGCGCGCCCTTCCTGCCCTTCTCCGGCGCGGGCAGCACCTGCCCGCAGTGGCACGTCGGCGTCGTCTCCGTCTTGCAGCGTCCCATCACCGCACCTCCTGCAGGAGCCGCCCGTCGGCGGCGAGAACCAGCACCCGGCCCGGCCAGCCCTCGGCCCGGCACAGGCTGACCATGTGCTTCGTGCCCCGGCCCAGCTCCGGGTCCGTGTGCGCGGCCACCCAGCCGACGCGGTGGCCTTGGCGCGCGAGCTCGCGGAGGGCGTCGCGCATGGCCTCGTTGCGCTGAGGGCCCGCGCGGTGGCCGAGGGCCTTCCAGTCCGCGGGGAAGCGCTCAACGTCCTCGACGCGGAACCAGGGCCACTCGACGGCGGCGGCCACTTCCCACAGGCGGTCGGCACCGAAGGCCTCGGGCTCGTCCGTCTTCCGCGCGTCCCCGGCCCCGTGGATGAGCTTCGTCCCGGGGTGCGCGCCGAAGCGGCGCGTGTACTCGCGGAGCACGGGCAGGTGCCCCAGGTGCAGGCCGCTGCTGCCGCAGGCGAGGAGGACCATCACAGCACCTCCTGCGCCAGGTGCGCCGCGCACGTGCCGCCCAGCGGGGCCATCTCAGGGCACGGCCCCTCCGCGGTGGCGACGCCGCACGGCACCAGTGCGGACGGGGGCGCGTACGGCGACTCGGCCTCGTGGATGCCCACGCCCGCGAGGCGGACGCGCAGACGCTTCACCTCGGCCTCGCTCGACTCCAGCTGCGAGCGCAGCTCGTGCCGCGCCTTGTACGCGTCCATGAGGCGCTTGAAGTTGGGGCACTCCTTCCTCGGGCACGTCATGCGGCACCTCCAGTGGGGAACAGGGGCTTGCGGCGGGTGGAGCGGAGCGAGCGCTCTTCCTGGGCTGCGGCGCGCTCCGCCTCGAAGTCGACGACGTAGCCGTTGGCGGCGCGCAGCAGGCCGGAGGGGCCGTCAACCTCAAGGGCGGCGGTGATGCCCTCCTTGCCCTTCGTCGCCTTCACCGCGGTGACGAGCTGGTGGCCCTGGCGCGACTGCTGCCGCCACAGCCCGAGAATCACGCGCGCCGCGGCGTCGAGGTACCCGGACTCCTTCAAGTCGCTGCGCTTCGGTATGGCCTCGTCGTCGCTGTTCCGGTTGAGGTGCCAGAGCAGGATGATGGGGACACCCGTGCGCATGCCGAGGTTGGCGAGCGCGTCCATGGCCTTGCCGATGGCCTGGTCCTCACGCTGCTCCCGGTGGCTGCGCGGGTACTCGATGCGCAGGCCGTGGTCGATGACGATGAAGCGCGCCCCGTGGTGAATCATCCGCCGGGCCTCGGCCAGCAAGTCGGGGAAGGAGATGCTGGGGACGTCGGCGTCGATGCCCGTGTCCGTCACGTCGTACAGGAAGAGACGCTCTTCGTAGGTGGCGTGGAGCTGGGACATCCACTCCGCGAGCTTCTCCTCGTGGTAGCGCGCTGTGGACTCGTCGCCCCCAGGTAGCCGGCACGCGCCGACGTCGCCGTAGGCGATGCCCATGTGCTGGGCCGTCGGCCGGTCCGTCACCCACTCCACGCCGTCCTCGAGGCCGAAGACGCCGCCCGTCAGTCCCTGGCGGAACACCCAGTCGGTGACGCACCCGGTGGCGAAGCCCGTCTTGAAGTTGCCGCTGCGCCCGGCCAGGACGTTGAGGTTGGGCACGAAGCCGCGGAAGCCCGCCTCGTTGAGCGCCGCGTACGGCACGGTGAGGTACGGCTCCGCCTTCCCGTCGATGAAGTCCTGCCAGCGCTGGGCGAGCCGGAGGACGGCGCGGCCGCCCCTCACCAGCGGGCGCTCCATGCGCACCGCCGCGAAGGCCTGGGCGGCCTCCAGGGCCCCGCGCGTGGGTGGGACGGACATGTCCAGGGCCTTGGCTCGCGCCGCGTCGGCAGCTGCCACCATCGCCCGCCGGGCGGAGAGCTCGCGCAGCCGGCCGCAGTACTCCCTGCAGCTGGCGGCGAGCGGCACCCCGTCCAGCGCCATGAGCGCCGCCGGGCCGCCCACGCCCACGAGTTGCCCGCGGTCCTTCAGCCGGCTGGCGACGGTGATGTGGTCGACGGCGCGCCCCTCAACGGCCAGGGACAGCATCGCCTCCCAGACGTGTCTGCGCTGCAGCCCGGTGAAGCAGTCGACGGGGAGCGGACCCGTGTCCTGGACGGGCACGCCACCGAAGACGCACCCGAGGACGGCCCGCTCCGTCTGCTCGTCCCGCGGCTCGGGCAGGGCCTCGGCGCTCACGGGGACGCCTCCGCTGCCGCCTGCAGGGCCTTGGACTCCCAGGTGCTCCGGCTGGCCAGGAAGAAGCTCAGGCTGTACGGCGGCGACCGCGCTGCGTTCTCCGGCGCATCGAGGTAGGCGTCCCACGTGTCCTGGAAGCGCTTCGCGGCGTCACCCTCCAGCTTCGCGAAGTCGCCCAGTGCCTTGTTCACCCGAGCCGGGGCCCAGCCCTCGGCGACGTAGTCCACGCCTGTGCGCTTGCACTCCTCCGCCCGGCCTTCCTCCATCGTCGCGTACAGCGCTTCCGCCACGCTGGGCCGCCGCGGGGGCTTCCCGGACGGCGGCGACTCCAGCGCGAAGGGTTTGTCCGCACCCACCCTGCGCGGAGCCCTGCCCTCCCCGCCCTGGGGCGGCGCGACAGCGTCGCCAAGAGATAAAAGCTTCTTGTCACCGTCACCGTCACCGTCACCGTCACCGTCACCGTCACCGTCTAGCGGGGCCGCGCCGGGGCCGCGCCGGGGCCGC
>NZ_JBKGHJ010000483.1:0-6228 GCF_046520365.1 Corallococcus sp. 4LFB | reverse complement strand
GGCGCGCGCCCGGCCCGCGTCGAGCGCCGCGAGCTCCGGGTCCACGGGCGGCGGCGTCCTCGGGTCCGGCTCGAACACCTCCGCGAAGTCCGCCTCCCCGGGCGCCAGCGCGTCGCGCACGGAGACGAAGTGCTCGTCCTCGCGCACCAGGTGGAAGCGGTGCGTGAAGCCCTGCGGCGCCTCTCCAGGCAGGTGCACGCGAATCGTCTCCTGGCCCTCCACGCGCCGCATCCAGCCGCCGCGCTCGGAGTCGAAGTCCGCCTCGGCCCTCGCGCCGAGCACCTGCACGCGCAGCCCCAGGCGCCGGGCCGTGTCATCAAGCTGATAGCGTGGCTTGGTGCGGACGATGCGCGCCGTGCCGCCCCGCGCCTCGTCACGGCGGTACTCCGCGGTGTAGGCGCCCACCCCGTCGCGCTGCTCGGCGCTCCAGCGCGGAGAGTCATCGCCCGGCAGCACGAACTCGAAGCTCTCCAGGAGCGTGCTCACCAGACGGCGGCTCGCCCCGCTCCAGCGCGGGGAGAAGCCGAGGCCCGCGAAGCGGCACCGCGCATCGACCCGCACGTAGAAGGGGCTGTCTTCGAGCTCCACGGCGCTCCCCCGCTCCTGGGAGAGCGCCTGCTCGAGTACCACGGCGCTCAGCGCCGCTCGCAGGAGCGCGGGGTGACCCGGCCGCGCCTCCTCGACGACGACCCAGCTCAAGCGGCCCTGGAAGTGGTCCTCCGCCCCCTGCGCGGGGGCCTCGTCGAGGGTGGCCGTGGACTCGAAGGAGAAGCCCGCGGCCTGCTGACGCTCGAAGCGGCACTCGCGGGCGCCCGGGCTCCGGGCTTCCGCCGGTGCGCCCGTCACGCCCGGCGGCGCCTCCTCCTCCAGCGCCCCCCAGGTCCCGGCCACGAGTCCCATCGCCGCGAGCCCGAGCCCGGCCGCGACGCCGATCCTCCGCCCGTTCACTCGAGCACCTCGGCGAAGTCCATGGAGCGGTCGAGCAGCGTCTGGGAGAAGCGCCGCGAGCTGAAGCTGAAGAGGTGCACGCGCAGGGTGCGGCTGAAGCGGCGGATCCCGACGCGGCCCACGATGGACACGTCTCCGCGGATGAGCTGCATGCCGAGCTCCCAGTTGGCGTTGCCGAGCACCATCAGGTTCCCGTTGTCGCGCTGGCCAAAGGCCAGCGAGGCGGTGAGCGGGAAGTCGGTGTTGACGAGGTCGAGGTCGGCCACCACGGCGGCCTTGACGATGCGGAGGTTGATGCCGCCCTCGATGGACGCGGTGAAGTTGAACCCGGGGGTGATGGAGCGCGCGATCTGCCCGCACATGCCGAGCGCGTCCCCGGTCTGGAGCAGCTCTCCGCACCGCGCCGCGTCCGTGGAGACGGAGAGGCTGTCGTTCGTCGTCAGGCCCACCTCACCCCCGAGGCTGATCTTGAAGCCGATGCGCACGGGGCCGAAGCCGAAGCCGAGGTTCGGGAAGCCGAACGACTTCGCCGCGGAGAACTCCTCCTCGTGCTCGAGGTTGGGGGCGCTCTGGGAGAAGCTGTGGATGCGCTGGTTGAACGCGTCGACCGTGAGCTCGTAGCCCGTCTCCCCCGGATCCACGCCGAGCGTGGCCTGCCCCACGGCGCGCGCGATGGTGACCGAGTAGGGCCGCCCGAGCTTGCCCTCGAGCTCGACCTCTCCCTCGATGCGGCTGGCGGCGCCGGCGCGGTCGAGCTTGTTCCGGGTCGTGAGCCGCACCGCGACGCTCATGCGGTCCGGGTTCCCGAGCTTGCGGGTGAACTCCTGGTTGAAGCCGATGGACGTCGCGGCGGAGGCGGCCGGGGTCTCCCGCACCAGCACGACCGGGATGACGTGGCAGTCGCTCGTGTCCCCCTGGCCCTCGTTGCCCTCCTGCGCGAAGTCCGCCACGAAGCACCCCTTCACCTGGAAGTTGCTGACGCCGGCCCACGCGCCGCCCTCGCCCAGCGCGGCGCGAGTCTCCCCCTCGGCGAAGAGCTCGTGCGCGAACGTGTTCGCGGTGCCTGGCTGCAGCTGCTCGATGACGACCTCGGCGAGGCGGCTGGACTCCGGGTCCGGGGCCCCCACGGTGAGCGGAAGCCAGCCGTGCTCCGCGCCCTCGGGCGCGAGCTCGTACCGGAGCGTGGCGCGGCCGGGCATGGCCGTGAGGGTCCCGAGCTCCGCGGGGTCCTGGCCGAACTGGAGGTCCCCGGTGATGCCCGGCGCGTTCGCCTCGAGCTCCGGCGGCACCTCCTCCGGCGCCAGTCCGGAGATGTAGGGGTCGCGGCCGTTGACGACGAGCGTCGACTGCACGACCAGGCTGGGCGCGAGCTTCTCCTCGGGGACGCCGGGCGCGGCGTAGGGGAGGAGGGCCACCGACGAGGTGGGCTCCATGGCCTCGTAGCGGACATCGATGAGGGTGTGGCTCCCATCGCTCGGGGTCGGCTGGAGGTCGATGGCGTAGACACAGCCCCGGCGGAGGTCCGGCGCGGAGGGATCGGCGACGCCCCGGCACGCCTGGTTGGGCTCGGCGCCGCGGGCCGCTTCGGTGAAGGTGACCGCCGGGTAGTCGATGCCCGTGTCCGGCTCGTCGCCGTCGAAGGTGACGCGCAGGTTCACCGTCTTGTCGACCAGCGCTCCACACAGCGAGGTCGGCCAGATGAAGCCATTGAAGACCTGCTCCTGGCCGTCGCCGACGAGCGCGACGTCGATGGCGCTGGAGGCGCACTCGATGGGCTCCGCGGGGTTGGCGGGGTTCGCCTCGATGAAGCTGAAGCTGACGGCGACGTTGCGGGTGGCTGGCGCGGCCGGGGTGAGGCTCGTCGACGTGATGCCGAACCGGATGGGCACGCGGTTGTTCACGAAGACGGGCTTGCTCAGGTCGTATCTCAGGTCCAGGTACGTCAGCCGCGCCTTCGTGAGGCAGACGCCGTTGTCCGCGCTGTTGGGGCAGACGGCGGCGTTCTGCTCGCCCGCGTCGGGTGCGCCCGCGTCGGGGGAGCCGGTGTCCGGCCCGCCGGGGTCCGCTCCTCCGCAGGCGCTCGCGAGCAGGAAGAGGAGCGTGCCGAGGACGCGGGTCTTCTGTCTGGCGCCGTGACGCGGGCCGGGTGACGGGGATTTCGCGGGGTGCTTCATGCTGGACCTCCAGGTGGGTGTCACGTGGTTCGGTCGGGGGCCAAGGCAAGCGACGTACCAGCGCGCCGGGCGGGGGAGCGGGCCCTGCTCGCGGTCCTGCTTGTGGGGTGCGGCCTGTAGGCAGTCGCCAACACCCCCTGGGGACGCGGCCGACAGGGGGCCCTGTGTTAGCTTCACGCGCCATGTCCAGCGGAACGACGCGCCCGGATCGCCCCGTGGGGCTCCCCATCCGCACGCTGACCATCGAGGTCGTGGGAGGCCCGGACCAGGGCCGCTCCTGCACGGCGGAGGGGGACGCGGTGACGGTGGGGACGGCGGACAGCAACGAGCTGCGCCTGACGGACCCCACGGTGTCGCGCTACCACCTGGAGCTCTCGCGAAAGGGAGACCGCGTCGCGGTGGCGGACCTGGGCTCCACCAACGGCACCGCGGTGGGGCCCGCGCTCCTCGAGCGCGGGACGGTGGCGCCGGGGACCGTCCTCTCGCTCGGGCGGACCTCGCTGCGGGTGGGGACGGGCCCACGCGCACCGTCTCCCTCCATGACTCCGGAGCCCTGGGGCCGCTGCGAGGCCAGAGCGCCCCCATGCGCAGGCTGATGGCGCAAATCCTCCGGGCGGCCCGCACGGACGCCTCGGTGCTGCTCCAGGGCGAGTCCGGCACGGGCAAGGAGCTCATCGCCCGGGCCCTCCACGACGAGAGCCCGCGCGCGAAGAAGCCCTTCGTGACGCTGGACTGCGGGGTCATCTCCCCCGGGCTCGTCGCCAGCGAGCTGTTCGGCCACGAGCGCGGCGCCTTCACGGGGGCGGAGCGCCGCCACCTCGGCGTCTTCGAGCGGGCGGGGGGCGGCACGCTCTTCCTGGACGAGATTGGCGAGCTGTCCCCCGCGCTCCAGACGGCGCTGCTGGGAGTGCTGGAGCGGCGGCGCTTCCGGAGGCTCGGGGGCGGCGAGGAGCTGGCCACGGACGTGCGCGTCGTCAGCGCCACCCACCGGGACCTCCGCGCCGAGGTCAACGCCAACACGTTCCGCCTGGACCTCTACTACCGGCTCGCGGTGGTGCGGCTGGAGGTGCCCCCGCTCCACCAGCGCGTGGAGGACATCCCCCTGCTGGTGGAGCACTTCCTGAGCGAGGCCGGGTACACCGGCCCGGTGTCCGCGCTGGTGCCCCCGCCGCTCATGGCCACGCTGCTGGCGCACCGCTGGCCGGGCAACGTGCGAGAGCTGCGCAACTACGCGGAGGCCATCCTCGCCATGGGAGAGCCCCCCGCCCTGGAGCAGGCCGTGGGAGGCCCTGGCGCGGCCCCGGCGTCATCGCCCCCGGCGCTCTCCGTGGCCCAGCCCCTGGAGCACGGCTACCGCGAGGCCCGGCAGAAGGTGCTCGAGGACTTCGAGGTCCAGTTCCTCGAGGCGCTGCTGGAGCGCGCGGGGAACAACATCTCGTTGGCGGCGCGGTTGGCGCGGATGGACAGGAGCTACCTCATCGATCTGCTCCACCGGCACCACCTGCGCTGACGCTCAGGGCCTCCAGTGCAGGTCCCCGGAGGCGCAGACGCGCACGCCCTGGGCGCACTGCTCGGTGAGCGTGTCGAAGCCCAGGTACACGTCGCCCTCGATGGCGTTCAGCTCCACGGGGCAGCTGTAGGCGCACCCCACCAGCGCCTCCTCGCGCAGCGCCGTCACTCCGCCGCCGCGGTCCTCGAGCTCGTCGCAGGGCTGGAGGGTCGCGGTGGTGCGGACGATGACGAACTCCTCCGGGGCCCCGCTGGAGATGGAGGTGCCCGCCAGGCTGCGCAGCGCCTCGCGAAGCTCCTCCCGCGCTCCGGCGCGAGGCAGGCCGGTGATGTCCGGCAGCGGGGCGGGGATGCACACGCGGTGCTCGGGGATGACCGCGCAGTCATGGTCCGCGCACCAGCTGACGAGCTGACCGGAACGGCACCCCGGCAGCCCCCCCAGGCGGACGAAGTCGATGACGAGCGAGGCGGGCACGGCCCCACCCCCGGCCGGCACGGCGCGTGAGAGGAGGTAGGCGCCGTCGTCCTCCCGGCACAGGAAGCCGTCGAGCCCCTCGCCCTCGGCTCCGAAGGTGAGCCGCACCTGCCGGACCTCGTTACACCCGGTGAGCAGCACGCAGGCCAGGAGCCCCTCGAGGATGCGTCTTCTCAAAATCCCACCTCCGTTCGAACAGGCTGCCGCCAGAGCAGGGCGGTGGTGACCGTGCCGGCGATGAGCGCGGCCACGCCCACGGCGACCCAGAAGTCCCGCCGCTGGTAGAGCGCCGGCGCCGGCTCGACGACCTGGCCCTGGATGAGCAGATCCCTCAAGACGCCCTCCGCCGCCGCGTCGAGCGCGTTCACCTCGCCCCAGCGCTCGGTCCGGGCCGCGGCGCGTCCCTGGAGGGCCAGCGCGCCCCGCAGCCGGTAGCCCTCGCGCTCGGGCTCGGCGGAGAGCAGCACGAGCCGCGGTGCCCGGAGCGCGGTGGACAGCAGGCTCAGCGAGCCCGCCGAGTCCAGGTTGGCGGAGGACTCACCGTAGTGCGCGGACCACTGCCCCGCGGCCAGCTCGGGCGAGGCGGGGAGCGTGGTGAAGGCCACGGCGAGCTCGGGCCCCCTGGCCGAGACGACCTGGACCGCGAATTGTCGTCCCTCCGCGTCGACGCGAACCACGTGCCGCCCCTCCAGGACCTCCAGTGCGCACGGCGCCGTGCACACCCCGAGCCGCCCATCCAGGGAGATGCGCGCGGGGCTGGAGTCGGACGTGATGCGCAGCGTGGTGCGCTCCCGCGCCGCGCCTTGCTCCGCGCCGGTGACGAGCACGCGCCCCACCTCGGAGGCAGCACCGCCGATGTCCGCGGGCAGCTCCAGCCCGAGCACGCCCAGCTCCGAGGCCACCTGGAGGGCCGTCTCCTCGCGCCGCAGTCCCACCTGACAGGCGACCTGCCACAGCAGCCATCGGGCGGCGGCCTCACGGTGCCCCTGGCTCAGGGTCCTGGGGAGCACCCCCGTGTCTCCGACCTCCTGGAGGCATTCCGCGAACTCCGCGTTGATGTAGTGCCGCCGCGCCTCCTGCAGGTGCCGCTCGGTCTCCAGCAGCTGGACCTCCCCCCCGGGC
>NZ_JBKGHJ010000482.1:0-6238 GCF_046520365.1 Corallococcus sp. 4LFB | reverse complement strand
TACGCCTTGCCCACCTCCCGCACCATCACGCCCATCGACCAGCCGTCCGACACGATGTGGTGCATCACCACCACCAGCACGTGCTCGCCCTCGCCCTCCTTCACCAGCAGGGTCCGCATCAGCGGGCCCGTCTCCAGGTCGAAGGAGCGCGCCGCCTCCGCCTTCGCCAACCGCGCCGTCTCCTCCGCGCGGTCCTCCCGTCCGCTCACGTCCACCTGCTCCAGCGTCACGGGGAGGTCCGGCAGGATGCGCTGCGCGGGAACACCGTCGCGGGAGACGAAGGTGGTGCGCAGGGTTTCATGGCGCCGCACCAGCACCTCCAGCGCGTGCTGAAGCGCCGTCACGTCGAGCGGTCCCACCAGCCGGACCGCGACGGGGATGTGGTACGCGGGGCTGCCCCGGACGAGCGCATCCAGGAACCACAGCCGCTGCTGAGCGAAGGACAGCGCGGGCAGCTCCTCGCGGCTCCGCGGCTTCAAGGGCGACGGCACCCCGGTGGTGGAACCCGCGCGGTGCGCGAGCACCCGACCGGCCAGCTCCGCCACGCTGGGCCCCCGCAGCAGCACCTCCATGGGCAGGACGACGCCCAGGCCCTTCTCGATCTCGTGGCTCAGCTCCACGGCCGCGAGCGAATCCAGGCCCAGCCGGGTGATGGGCTCGGTGGAGGACACCTCTTCGGGCCGGACGCGCAGCCGCGCCGCCACGCGGGCCCGCAGCCAGGCGCCGAGCGACTCGGCGGTGTTGCCTGGCGCGGCGTCCTCGTGAACCTCCGCCCGAGCTTCGAGCGCGCCGCCCTCCTTCCACCGGGCGACGACGCGCAGCGAACCGTCGAGGAAGCTCTCGCGGCAGGCGCGCCGCTGGATCTTCCCGCTGGACGTCTTCGGGACGCTTCCCGGCTCCACCAGGAGCACCGCGTGCGGCTGGAGCTCGTGCTCCTCGCTGAGCGCCTGGCGCACCGCCGCCAGCACCGGGGCCAGGTCCCCGCCGTCGCGCAGGCTGACCTCGTGGACCTGGACCAGCCGCTCCTCGCCCGCGACGTCCACGCTGAACGCCGCGCCGGAGCCCGGACGGATCGCCGGGTGCGCGCGCTCCGCCGTCAGCTCCAGGTCCTGCGGGTAGTGGTTGCGGCCCCGCAGGATGATGAGGTCCTTGCGCCGGCCGGTGACGTACAGCTCCCCGTCCACGACGAAGCCCAGGTCTCCCGTGCGCAGGAAGAGACCTTCGCCCGTGCCCGCGAGGCGCGCCTGGAAGGTCTCCTCCGTCTGCTCCGGCCGCTGCCAGTAGCCCTGCGCGATGCTGGGCCCCTGGAGCCAGATCTCGCCCACCTCGCCGTCCGCGCGCGGCGTGCGCGCCTCCGGGTCGACGATGATCAACGACTGGTCCTGCATCGCCCGGCCACACCCCACCAGCTCGCGCGAGCCCGGCGTGCCCGGCTCCACGCGCACCGCCCGTGAGCGGGCCAGGGCGTCCCCCTCCAGCGTGAGCGCAGCCGCGCCCCTGCCCTGCTCCACGCCCGTGGCGATGAGCGTGCCTTCCGCCAGGCCGTAGCAGGGATAGAGCGACGAAGCCCGGAAGCCCTGGGGCCCGAAGGCCTTGGTGAAGCGCTCCAGCGTCTCCGTCCGGATGGGCTCCGCGCCACAGAACGACACCTCCCACGACGACAGGTCCAACCGGGCCCGGTCCTCCTCGTGGATGCGCCGCGCGCAGAGGTCGAACGCGAAGTTGGGGCCGCCGCTGATGGTGCCCCGGTACTGGGAGATGGCCTCCAGCCAGACGAGCGGACGGCGCAGGAACGTGAGCGGCGACATCAGCGTCACCGGGAACCCACCGCGCAGCGGCTCCAGGATGCCGCCGATGAGCCCCATGTCGTGGTACGGCGGCAGCCAGATGACGCCCACGCTGTCCGCGCTGGCCCGGAAGCTGCGGTGGATGGCGTCCAGGTTGTGCAGCAGGTTGCCGTGCGTGAGCATCACGCCCTTGGGCGTCCCCGTGGAGCCTGACGTGTACTGCAGGAAGGCCAGCGTGTCCGGACGCGCCACCGGCGGGCGCCACCCGTGCTCGGCCCCGGGCTCCAGCGCATCCGTGGCGGCCCAGTGCAGCCCGTTCAGCTCCGGCGCCTGCTCCGTGAGGAACTCCTTCATCGACAGGATGAAGGACGTGGTCAGCACCACCGTCGCGCGCGAGTCCTCGATGATGGCGCGCAGCCGGGGCAGCGTGCGCTCCAACCGCGACGGATCCGGCGGATACGCCGGCACCGCCACCAGCCCCGCGTAGAGACAGCCGAAGAAGCCCGCGATGTAGTCGAGCCCTGGCGGATACAACAGCACCGCCCGCGCGCCAGGCGCCACGCCCGCCAGCGCCCCCGCGATGCGCCGCGCGTACAGGTCCAGCTCCGCGTGGCTCCAGGACGCCTCCACGTCTCCCGTGTCGCCCAGGAACGTGTATCCGGAGGCGCGTGACGCGTCAGCGCCCCGCTGCCGGAGCAGGTCCACCAGGGACTCGAACGGGGGGCGCTGAGGGAACTCCGGAAGGGCGGACGGACGCGAGGAGGCCGGGCTCATTCAACTGCAAGAAATAACTGCATTTCTGAGTTTCCAATAGAGCTTTTGATTCATTGGCAACCCGACCAAACAGGACATCCTGGTCCGTATTCACTCGGCTGGAGAAATGAAGTGCGGACGTGCCGGGACACACGCGGTGCGTCACCCCCCGGGCTTGTCACACGCGCGTGAACCGGCTCAGGAGGCGGCGCGCGGGGGCTCGGCGAGGGCGTGCGGTGGGGCTCGGAGATGAGCCGGCCGGACTCGACGCGCAGCAGGCGGTCGGCCACGTCGAAGTAGCGGTCGTCGTGGGAGATGACCACCACGGCCTTGCCGCGCCGCTTCAGCTCCGGCAGCAGCTCCCGGTAGAAGACGGTCTTGAACGCCGGGTCCTGGTCCGCCGCCCACTCGTCGAAGAGGTAGATGGCGCGGTCCTCCAGCAGCGTCGTCACCAGCGCCAGCCGCTTGCGCTGCCCCTGGGAGAGCGCCGTGGTGGAGAACGCCTTCCCGTCCAGGCGCACCTTGTGCTCCAGCTTCAGGCGCTCCAGGAAGCCCTGCGCCTGGGACAGCTCCGCGTCCATGCCCATCAGGCGGTCGAAGAGGTGGAAGTCGGAGAACACCGCGGAGAAGTGCTGCCGGTAGTGCTCCCGGGTCTGGGCCGTCACGGGCTGCCCGTCCAGGAGGATCTCTCCCTCCTGGGGCGAGTACAGGCCGGTGATGAGCTTGGCGAGCGTGGTCTTCCCGCTGCCGTTGCCGCCCACGATGAACAGCAGCTCGCCCGGGCGCAGCTCCAGGTCGATGGGCCCCAGGGTGAAGGTCTGGTCGTCGTGCTCGCGCTGGTAGCGGTGGGTGGCGCCCCGCAGCTCCAGCTTCTGGAAGGACGGCCGGGTGTCCAGCGTCTGCGCCGTCTCACGCGCCATCTCCGTGGTCGACGCGAGCGACAGGCCCAGGGCCTCGAGCTTCGCGTGGGACACCTGCCCGCGGGAGATCAACGGCATGCCCTCCATGAGCGACATGAGGGGCGTCTGCAGGTAGAGCACCGCGAGCGTGTAGCCCACCAGGGCCGCCGTGGTCACCTCGGTGAGGCGCGGCAGGAGGAAGATCAGCACGCCGATGACGACGAAGAAGAGGAACATCCCCCAGCTGGAGCCCACCGCGAACGCCGTCGCGGCCCGCCGCTGGAGGTCCTTCACCCTGCCGGCGGCATCCGCGACCACGCGCGACAGGAAGTCGTCGCGCCGCCGGGCGTGGAGCTTGATCTCCTTGATGCCGTCGGTCAGCCCCCGGAAGTGCAGCATGAGCTCGTCCTGCACCTCGCGAGCCCGGCGCATGTCGCGCACCGCTCGCGCGGTGGACAGCCGGTAGGTGGCGATGCCGAGGACCAGGCAGATGACGAGCGCGAGCAGCAGCGTCCGCGACAGCATCACCATGTAGACGAGGCAGCCGAACACCGTGGAGGCGTTGATGACCAGCCGGGGCAGCATGGCCATGGCGTTGGTGAGGTGGAACAGGTCCTCCGTCAGGGCGGACAGGAGCCGGTGGGAGCCCTGCTCCTCCAGTTGACGCAGCGGCGCCCAGGCGATCTGCGCGCTCGTCTTCAACCGCAGGTCGAAGAGCGCGTCCTGGTTGATCTGGCTGATCAACACCTGGGCCATGATGCGGGACACCAGCGCCGCGGCGACCAGCCCCACGAAGATGGCGACCCCGGCGGACCCGTGGGGCTGGGGGTCGGACAGGGTGCGGTTGATCATCGCGATCAACCCGGCCCCACAGGCGCCGGACAGGAGGCCGGCCAGCACCGAGGCCAGGAAGCGGCCCTTCGAGGCCTGGAACAGCAGGGACAGCAGGTTCATGCGCCCTGCCTCGCGCGCCACGCATCCAGGACCTGCCGTGAGCCGCCCGTGGCATCGAGCGTCAGCGCGTACACGTCCAGCGCCTCCGTCAGCAGGTGCGAGCCGAGCAGCTCCGCTGCGCCCGCGCCGCCGGGGCCCTGCCGCAACACCCGTTGCGCCGCCACCACCGCGAGGCCGTCCTCCACCAGCGGGGGCCGCTCCGCGCCGCCTTCCGACGGGACGAGTTCCTCCAGCGGCACGGGCGCGTCCACGCCCGACAGCGCCTGGGGGTCCGCGAGCGGAAGCAGGAGGGCCGCGAGCCGTGCCGGATGGCCGAGCACGCGCGCCTGGGCGTGGAGCCGGTCCATGGCGACCCCGAGCGAGAACAGCCCCTCCCACGCGAAGGGCCCCAGCCGCCCGAGGGAGGGGAGCGTCCGCGAGAGCACGCCGAGCTCGAGCATGCGGCGCAGGCAGCCTCGGCCACGCCCAGGCCCAGGCACTCCAGCAGCTCGTGGAGGCGCAAGGCGAATGGGCTGTCCGGCAGCGCGGCGACGCCCTCGCGCAGCGCCTCCAGCGTCCGGGGCTCAATCGTCAGGCCGCGCCGCGCGCAGATGCGCAGCGCCCGGTAGACGAGCGACGGATCATCCCGGAAGCGCGCGGAGGGCTCGCCCAGCGAGCGCAGCACGTGGGCGCGCACGTCCGCCACCCCGCCCACGAAGTCGAGCGTCTGGCCCGTGGCCGGATCGTGGAAGAGCGCGTTGACGGAGAAGTCACGCGAGGCCGCGTCCTGGGCCACGGTGCCCACCGGGAGCTCGCGGGCCACGGCGAGGAGGTCGGCGTCCAGGGGCACCCTCGGCGTGGACGCGGGCGTGCGCAGGGGACGCAGCGTGGCCACGTCGAAGGGCTTCCCGCCCTGGAACACCAGCGTCATCACAGAGCCCCGGCCGCCCAGCATCAGGCACTCCTCGAAGAGGCCGTGGGTCTGGTCCGCCCGTGCGTCCGTGGCGATGTCGAAGTCCTTCGGCGTCTGCCCGAGCAGCAGGTCCCTCACGCATCCGCCCACCAGCAGCGCCTGGAACCCCGCGCCGCGAAGGCGCTCGAGGATGGCCAGGGCATTGGGGTCGATGCGCGAGGCATCAAGGGTCAGGGGAGTGGTGGAGGCCTGGGGCATGCGAGGGGGCTCACTTCCGCGCGGCCCTCGGGGAAGGGCGCGGGCGGAGCAACACACGCGGATACCCTTGAAGTCCACGATAAAGTTTCATCCGGCACAGGCCCGTCAGGACAGCCTTCCCTCCCAGAGCTAAATATACAAATAAAGCGAACATTCCTGTCAGCCCGGTTGATGCGCGGGACGCGGCCCGCGTCCTCGCGGCTGCGCGCCTCGAGGTCCGTGGCGAGCGCGCGCGGCCACGTCGAAGCTCGAATCGCGGCGCGTGCACAGGTTGTGGGTGAGCCCTTCGTGCCCAAAGGGGGGAGCACCCGTCATGGAAACCCGCCGTCCCCTTCCCTGCCCTGACGACCGGGGAGGGCGGCCGTGCAGCGCCCGTCCCGGGGGAGGCGGCACATGAAGCCGGGGCGACACGCGCCGGAGGCCGAGTCCTTCTTCCACCTCGGGCAGGGGCCGCTCGGGACGCATGCCTGCCACGGCACCGCCTGCTTCGTCGCGCGGCGCCTCGACCCCGCGCGCTGGCGGCAGGCCACGTCGGGCGAGACCCGCGTCTACTGCCTGGGCCAGTGCTACCGGGCCCCCTCCATCACCGGCGAGGACGCCCGCCCGGAGGTGCACGTGCGGGCCCCTCGCGCCATCACGCTGGGGCGCGTCGCGGCCGGCGGAGCGCGCGCCCTGCCGGAGGCCACCCGTCAGGG